>NZ_DALZSV010000001.1:100066-157348 GCF_032014955.1 Moraxella sp. CTOTU47724 | reverse complement strand
CGCCGTATGTACATGCCTACCAACGCCAGCATCCAACCGCCAAATTGCATTTGGTGATATCCATGCTCGCTGATAAAGACATCGAGCCCGTGCTCGCCCATCTACAGCAATTCTCCCAGACGGTGATGCCGATTGACAGTGTTCACAGCGGCGTTATATCTCACCCTAGAGCGAGTAGCCAAGAGCGCTTAACTGAGCTGTTACCGCGCTATTTTAATTCTGTATGTGTTTTTGAGGATTTGAGTTTAGCGACCCAATCTGTGATTGACCGAAGCCAAGATAATGACCTGATTTTGGTGTGTGGTTCTTTTTATACCATCAGCGGTGTACTGACCAGCCAATCACTGAGTGAATAACGAATTTGTGCGTCAAATGATTTTACTTTTCAAAATTTTCAGTTAATATCTCAACAATGGTAAAAACTGCTCACGCGAATTTTGCTATGATTAGTCAAAATTCATTGATTTTTATAGGTTGAAAAAATCATTTATCAAGACACATAAACTAGGGTAATTGGCATGAAATTTTCTAAGCAAGCATTATTGGGTACAACGGTATTGTTAGGCGGTAGCGTGTTGTTATATGCCACTATGCACCAAGTCTTAAACGCGCCTGCCAAACCTGCAGCCAATAGCCAACAAGTTATCGCTAAACCCACGACAGATAAACAATCGGCAATCAGCAACGAGCCACTCACTGCGGATGTCGCAACCGAAAAAAATTTGCTGGCACAAAAACAAAAAGAACGGGAGCAACGAGTCGCTGCGCAAGAACAACAAGCCCAGCAATACATGACCGAGCAACAGCGGATTGAAGCCAAAGCTTTAGCGCGTAGCCGTGCTGAAAATCAACTGTATGCCAACAAAAATGCCGCCAATACCAATTCGGTGGTTGCCAGCTCAGTGACCGCGATTACCCAACCTGTGGTAAAGCCCCGACCCGTTGACACGGTCGCCGCGCCACCACAAACGCAAGCTGCAGTACCCAATAGCGCACAAAATACTGCACAGAGCCAAAGCGCTGCGCAAACTAAAGTACAAGCAGCTACGCCAACGCCCACAGTGGCAGCACCCGTCGTCGCACAGCCACAGCCCGTGGCAAAAACCACCCCTAACAATACTGGTGCCTATCAAGTCAAGGCAGGCGAGGGGTTGATAGGGTTATCACGTCGCTACAATGTGCCAGTCGACGTATTGGCAAGCGTCAATAATCTCAACACCACCAGCAGCTTACGTGTCGGGCAAACTATCACCATCCCGACTGCGGCACAAGTTAACCGTATTACCCAACAAACTCAAGCGCGAGAGCAACAACGTCAAAATGAGATTGCTCGCAAAAAGCAAGAAGCTGAACAAAAAAAGCAACAGGCGCTACTGCAGCAGCAGCAAGAAGTCGCCCGTAAAAAACAAGAAGCCGCGCAAAAAGAGCAGCAAAAACAGCAAGAAATCGCTCGTAAAAAGCAAGAAGCCCAGTTAAGAGAGCAGTTAAAAGAGCAAAAACGTCAACAAGAAATCGCCCAAAAAAAATTAGAAGCTCAGCAACAAGCCCAGAAAAAACAAGCATTCCAAGCGGCACAAGACAATTTAAGGCAGGCGCGTCAGACGGTGAAACAAACGGATGTTAAAGGCACATTTGGGGTACAAGTTGCATTGGCAACCGACCAAAAAAAAGCCAGTGAAATCACCCAAAAATTACAAGCGGCAGGCTATAAAGTCAAAACCACCCAAACGAGTAAAGGGGTACGTATCGTCGTAGGTCCAGAAAAAGGCAAAGTTGCTGCCTTGGCGCTCAAAGACAAGCTTAATAACGATAGCCGTGTGGATGTCAATAGCGGCTGGGTGCTTTACTGGTAACCTTTTTAAAGCCAAACTATCCAAATAAGGCAAACCAATCTAAACAATGCGACATTTTGTGTCGTATTATTTATTTACGCGCTTGTGAAAATCACCCAATAGAGGAATAATGCTGCCTTGTGGTAGTTATCCTGTTGATAAAAGTGTGTGGTTATTGTGACAATTTTTTTAGTGTTAGCGTTTGTGTTGTTTATCCTGTTAGTGTTTGCCTTTCGCAGTAGTGGCAGTAGCCATGAAGAGGTTATTAAGCCCGTTCGGGGAGATGAATTAGCAGTATGGCCGTTTGAGCCGATGCCAATCATGACGCCGACTGAAGTAATATTTTTTAATCGCTTGCAGCAGGCGGTACCTGAGCTGATTATTTTTGGGCAAGTACAGCTATCGCGTATTATTATGCCAAATGACGATGACGATACTGAGCAAGGCTTTTGGTTTAATCGTATTTGTCGTATGAGTGTTGACTATGTGCTGGTCGATCAAGACAAGCAAACCGTACTATTGGCAATTGAATTAGACGACTGGACGCACAACACTCGCCGCCGTCAGCAGCAAGATGAAAAAAAAGACAAAGCGCTGTTGAGCGCAGGCATTTCGATATTACGAATCGATGGGGAAGCCATGCCGGATGCTGCACATTTACGCCGCAAAATCTTAGCGATACTAGGTTAAGATTAAAATCGCAAAAAACTGTAGAAAGTGTTGCATTCAAAAAAAAACTCGCTATAATACTCAAACTCAACATAGGCGATTAGTTCAATTGGTAGAGCGTCGGTCTCCAAAACCGAATGTTGGGGGTTCGAGTCCCTCATCGCCTGCCACATTTTAGTTAGGTTAGCGTGTACGCTGTATTCTAATAATAAAATACGTTTTAATGATAGACAGGGCAGCCTTATGAAACAAATGCTAGAGAACAAACTAGCAGAGCTCAATGGCAAAAGGATGTCTGGTGAAAAAGTGGTTGTCCACGAACCTGCTGCTATTGAGATTGCCAAACGACACTCCCCTAAAGATTTTGCCCTGTGGATTTTTGCTTTTGTCGCATTAATCAGCGCAACTTTAGTCAATCAATATTTACCCGCATATTGGCAACCCGCTAGCAGTTTATGGACGCGCGTGGCTGTTATTGCTGGACTAATCATTGCTGCATTATTGGCACTGGCATTGACCAACCAAGGCAGTGCTTTTAAGACACTTTTGCAAGATTCCCGCGTTGAATTACGCCGTGTGACTTGGCCGACCAAACAAGAAACCCTTGAATATACTTGGCAAGTTGCGGTAGTGGCTGGGATATTAGCCTTTATCGTGTGGTTATTAGATACCGTATTTAGCCAGTTGATTCAATACGTCATTGGTCAATAGCAAAAATTTAGCCAAACCCTTTTATTTGACCCACATCTGTGGGTTTTTATCTATCTAGCAATATCAATATTTTACCTGCATTGCTCATATTTGGTATAGTAGGCGATGTGTTTAGCAATGAATTAGAGGAAGATTATCCATGCGTTGGTATATCGTACAAGCATTTTCAGGCTTTGAAAAACAAGTGCAGCGTTCATTGATTGAACGTATCAATCGCAGCGAATACAAAGAATCGTTTGGTCAAGTACTCGTCCCAACCGAAGAAGTTATCGAAATGCGGGATGGCAAAAAACGCAAATCTGAGCGTAAATTCTTCCCAGGTTACGTATTGATTGAAATGGATATGAACGACAACACATGGCACTTAGTTAAAGACTGTCCACGTGTGATGGGTTTTATTGGCGGTACGCCAGAAAATCCTGCGCCGATTACCCCAAAAGAAGCCGATACCATTTTGAATCGTTTAAATACCAACGAAAATAAACCGCGTCCAAAAACCTTATTTGAGCCAGGTGAAGAAGTATTGGTTATCGATGGTCCGTTTACCGAGTTTAGAGGCTTGGTGGAAAAAGTGGATTACGAAAAATCACGCTTACAGTTGACTGTCAATGTCTTTAACCGTCCAACACCGGTTGAGTTAGAATTTAAGCAAGTAGAAAAAATTAACTAATTTTTAATTTGAATCTACTAATAAAATTGTAACTAAGTGCCAAATTTAGCAATTTTTGCTTTACCTAAGTAAAAATTCGCTTATAATATGGCACTTTATTTTTTCTGTTGTCTGCAAGATTGACAATATCACCCGGGGAGCCAGATAGCCATTCGATGAGTGGGAGTCTAGCGCTATTACCCATAACAGGAGTCTATCATGGCTAAAAAGATTGATGGTTACATCAAACTACAAGTGCCAGCTGGTAAAGCTAATCCATCACCACCTATCGGTCCAGCATTGGGTCAAAAAGGTGTGAACATCATGGCATTCTGTAAAGAGTTCAACGCAGCTACTTCTAGCATGGAACCAGGTCTACCTGTTCCCGTTGAAATCACGGTTTACAACGACAAATCGTTCACCTTCATCATGAAGTCACCACCAGCGGCGTTCTTAATTCGCAAAGCTGCAGGTGCTGCTAAAGGTTCAGGCGTACCGAACAAAACTAAAGTAGGTAAAGTTGACCGTGCACAGTTAGAAGAAATTGCTAACACTAAAAATGCTGACTTAACTGCTGCTGACTTAGAAGCTGCGGTTCGCACATTGGCGGGTACTGCTCGCTCAATGGGTATTGACGTGGAGGGCGTGTAAATGGCTAAATTAACTAAACGTCAAAAAGCAATCGCTGAAAGCTATGATGCGAACAAACAATACACATTGACTGAAGCGGTGGAAATCCTAAATAAATTACCACCTGCAAAATTCAAAGAGTCAATCGATATTGCTATCAATCTAGGCGTTGACCCACGTAAATCTGACCAAGTGGTTCGTGGTGCTACTAACCTACCTGCAGGTACCGGTAAAACCAAACGTGTTGCCGTGTTTGCACAAGGTGCAGCAGCTGATGCAGCAAAAGAAGCGGGTGCTGATATCGTAGGTTTTGAAGACCTAGCAGAAAGCATCAAAGCAGGTAACATGGACTTTGATGTTGTGATTGCGTCGCCTGATGCAATGCGCGTTGTTGGTCAATTAGGTACAATTTTAGGTCCACGTGGTTTAATGCCAAACCCTAAAGTAGGTACAGTTACCCCTAACGTTGCTGAAGCGGTTAAAAACACCAAAGCGGGTCAGGCAACTTACCGTGTTGATAAAGCGGGTATTATCCATACTACAATTGGTCAAGTAGGCTTTAGCGCTGAACAAATCGAGCAAAATGCGTCTGCATTAATCGCTGATTTGAAAAAAGCAAAACCTGCGACCTCAAAAGGTATTTATATCAAAAAAATCACCCTATCAAGCACGATGGGTCCTGGCATCAACTTAGATGCAGTTCCTTATCGTAATGCCTAAGCTTTAAAGCTTAATGGTGAATTTTTAACATATTATAAATTTAGTTCAGCACAAACGGGTTGTGCTGTCTAAGACCGTAGGTTCTATTGGTTTAATCATAATTCTATTGGTTTAATCGTAAATAGTTTAATTGTGAAAGTTTTTCACAGCCTACGCAGACGGGATGGCAGTTTAATTTATCATTGACTGCCACCGTATCGGAGTGATAATAAGTTGTAATTTAACTTATTATATTAACTAAGTTTATTGGTGCCCTAAGTTAATCATAACTAGGAAACTGATAATATGGAGACAACCCATGGCATTAAATCTTCAAGACAAACAAGCGATTGTTGCTGAAGTAAGTGAATCTGCCAAAGGTGCCCTTTCTGCTGTTGTTGCCGATGCTCGTGGCGTGACAGTAGGTAAAATGACCCAGCTACGTAAAGAAGCTCGTGCAGCGGGTGTTGATATGCGTATCGTGCGTAATACTTTATTACGTCGTGCCTTAGAAGACACTAACTACACTGTGTTAAATGACGTATTTGTAGGTCCAACACTTATCGCATTCTCAACTGAACATCCAGGTGCTGCGGCACGTTTGTTCAAAGAATTTGCTAAAACAAACGATAAGTTTGAAATTAAAGGCGCAGCTTTTGAAGGCGAGTTTATCGCTGCTAAAGATATCGATCGTTTAGCAAGCTTACCAACTTACGACGAAGCGATTGCGCGCTTAATGGGTACGATGAAAGAAGCCGCTGCAGGCAAATTTGTTCGTACTTTGGCAGCATTACGCGACAAAATGCAAGGTGAAGGCGAAGCAGCTTAATTTATTTAAGCAAACTCACCTACGCTTAGCATTTTTTAAACCAAATTCACTTATTTAGGAATACACATCATGGCATTAACTAACCAAGAAATTCTTGATGCAATCGCTGAAAAATCAGTAATGGAAATTGTAGATCTTATCTCTGCAATGGAAGAAAAATTTGGCGTATCAGCCGCTGCACTAGCAGCAGCACCTGCAGCAGCCGGTGACGCACCTGCAGCAGAAGAAAAAGACGACTTCAACGTCGTATTAACTGGCGCTGGCGACAAGAAAGTAGCTGTTATTAAAGCAGTTCGCGAAATCACTGGCTTGGGCTTAAAAGAAGCTAAAGACCTAGTTGAAGGCGCACCACAAACTGTTAAAGAAGGCGTAGCGAAAGCTGAAGCTGAAGAATTGAAGAAAAAATTAGAAGAAGCAGGCGCATCAGTAGAATTGAAATAATTCTCGCACCTAAGTTTTCTAAACTTCAAAAAGCCATTATTGCACTTGCAATAATGGCTTTTTTTTATTATAATCATTCTCTTGACCTTTCGTGTCTGATTGAATATAAGATGGCACACGCACCAAGGACAGAATTGTTCCATGCAAGTTAGAAAGTCTGGTAATGCGTAAAAAAACTTGAGCTAAATACCCCAAAGGTGTTTGGCTTTTTGTCGTCTCTACAGTTTTTGTTTGTATCGATTTTATATTATATCGCTGATTGGGTTATGCATCCTGTGATGATTAACTTATCCGCTGATTGAGCAAGGTTTTAAGATTTCCGTTAGGAAATTGGATTTAAGTTGGTGACCTAAGACTGTAGGGATTGGGTCATCAAATCTTTTAAAAATAGATTCCATCGTTAATAAATGCGCAAAAAACTTAATTTCCTAACAGGAAATGTGGTGATTTGTGGCTTTATCAGTGCACAGCAGTATCAGTGCACTGAAGTATTGATAGATGGGTAGGCATTAACGCTTTGAATGTTTAAGGACTTTTAATGGCATACTCGTATACTGAAAAAAAACGCATTCGTAAAAGTTTTGCAAAGTTGCCCACCGTCATGGACGTGCCATACTTATTGGCCATCCAAGTTGACTCGTATGAGCAATTTTTGCAAGAAAATAAAAAGCCAAAAGGTCGGGAAAACATTGGTTTACAAGCCGCTTTTAATTCTATTTTCCCTATTGAAAGCCATACTGGCAATGCCGAGCTACAATTTGTTGAATACTATCTAGGTGCACCAGAGTTTGATGTGCGCGAATGTATTTTACGTGGTTCAACCTATGCAGCGCCATTACGTGTCAAAATCCGTTTGGTCATCAAAGACAAAGATGTCAAAGACAAAGATGCCAAAGCGGCAATTAAAGATATCCGTGAACAAAGCGTCTATATGGGTGAAATCCCATTGATGACCGAAAACGGTACTTTTGTGATTAATGGTACTGAGCGTGTCATCGTATCGCAGTTACACCGTTCACCAGGGGTATTCTTTGACCATGACAAAGGCAAATCACATTCAAGTGGTAAAGTGTTGTATAACGCCCGTATTATTCCTTACCGTGGTTCATGGTTAGACTTTGAATTTGATGCCAAAGACTTGGTGTTTGCTCGTATTGACCGTCGTCGTAAATTATTGGCAACAGTGATTTTGCATGCCATTGGGATGAATACACAGCAAATTTTAGATGCGTTTTATGAAAAAACCCACGTCTATAAAGGTGATGAGCAATTTGAAATCGATCTTGTCACTGACCGTTTACGCGGTGAAATGGCGCAGTTTGAAATCGTTTCACCTGATGGCGAAGTGATTGTCGAACAGGGCAAACGTATCAACGCGCGCGCGATTCGTAAAATCGAACAAGCCGGTATGACTAAATTGCCTGTGCCTGATGAATACCTGTATGAACGTATTTTGGCACAAGATATCGTTGTGGATGATGAAGTCATTGCACGCGCTAACCAATTGCTTGACCACGAGACTTTGGTCAAAATCAGCAATAACGGTATTAAAGAATTTGATATCTTATTCACTAACGATATCGATCATGGTTCATACATCGCCGATACACTGCGCGCGGATACTGCGATGAGCCGTGAAGAAGCGTTGATTGAAATATACAAAGTGATGCGTCCAGGTGAACCACCAACACTCGATACGGCTGAAAAACTGTTTGAATCGATGTTTTTTAACGCAGACCGCTATGATTTATCAAATGTCGGTCGCATGAAGTTCAACCGTCGTTTGGGCCGTGCCTATGAGCCAACCAATGACCCTGATGTGCAGCGTGAACGCAGTGTGTTGACCAACGAAGATATTATTGACGTATTAAAAATGTTGATTGAAATTCGTGATGGTCGTGGGGTAGTGGACGATATTGACCATTTAGGTAACCGCCGTGTCCGTTCAGTCGGTGAGATGACAGAAAATCAATTTCGCGTGGGTCTAGTCCGTGTTGAGCGTGCTGTTAAAGAGCGTTTAAGCTCAGCTGAAACAGATAACTTATCACCACAAGATTTGATCAACTCAAAACCTGTGGCAGCCGCTATTAAAGAGTTCTTTGGTTCATCACAATTGTCACAATTCATGGACCAAAACAACCCGTTGTCAGAAATCACCCATAAGCGTCGTGTTTCTGCATTAGGTCCAGGTGGTTTAACACGTGAACGTGCAGGCTTTGAAGTCCGTGACGTACACCAAACCCATTATGGTCGTGTGTGTCCGATTGAAACCCCTGAGGGTCCAAACATCGGTCTAATCAACTCACTAGCTGTTTATGCTAAAACCAATGAATTTGGTTTCTTAGAAACTCCGTATCGTAAAGTAGTCGACGGTAAAGTAACGGATGAAATCGAGTATTTATCAGCGATTGAAGAAGTGGGTACTGTGATTGCACAAGCGGATTCGCCGATTGATGAAAGCGGTCAATTGACAGAAGATTATGTCTCTGTGCGTAACTATGGTGAATTTGTACGTATGGCACCAGAGAAAGTGACCCATATGGACGTATCACCGCGTCAGGTTGTGTCTGTGGCAGCAAGTTTGATTCCATTCTTGGAACATGATGATGCCAACCGTGCCTTGATGGGTTCAAACATGCAGCGCCAAGCGGTACCCACTTTACGGTCGGATAAACCACTGGTTGGAACGGGTATGGAACGTCACGTTGCCCGTGACTCCGGTGTGTGTGTGACTGCCAAACGTGGCGGCGTCATTATGGACGTGGATGCGAGCCGTGTCGTTGTAAAAGTGAATGAAGATGAAATGCAAGCGGGCGAAGCGGGTATTGATATCTACAACTTAATCAAATACACCCGTTCAAACCAAAATACCTGTATTAACCAACGCATTATCGTCAACCAAGGTGATGTCATTGCGCGCGGGGATATCTTGGCAGATGGTCCATCAACCGATTTGGGTGAGTTGGCATTGGGTCAAAACATGCGTGTGGCGTTTATGCCTTGGAACGGTTATAACTTCGAAGACTCGATTTTGTTATCGGAGCGTGTGGTTAAAGAAGATCGTTTTACCACCATCCATATCCAAGAATTAACCTGTGTGGCGCGTGATACCAAATTGGGTACGGAAGAAATCACTGGCGATATTCCAAACGTGGGTGAAGCAGCCCTAGCTAATTTGGATGAAGCAGGTATCGTCTATATTGGTGCGGAAGTACAAGGTGGCGATATCTTGGTGGGTAAAGTGACACCAAAAGGTGAAACGCAGCTCACCCCTGAAGAAAAACTACTTCGTGCAATTTTTGGTGAAAAAGCCGCGGACGTTAAAGATACGTCGTTGCGAGTGCCTTCTTCTACCAAAGGTACGGTGATTGACGTCCAAGTCTTTACCCGTGATGGTGTAGAAAAAGACAGCCGTGCGCAAGCTATCGAAAAAGCCCAGCTTGATAGCTATCGTAAAGACTTAAAAGAAGAATTGCGTATCTTTGAAAACGCCGCACGCGGTCGCATTATTTCATTGCTTGACGGTCAGACTGTCAGTGGTGGCGCGGGCTTAAAATCAGGTACGGTATTGAGTGAAGACTCAATGCAAGACATGTCACTTGAAACATTGCTGGATATTCAGCCAACCCAAGAAGATACCGCAGAGCGTTTATCACAAATTGGTGACTTTTTAACCGATAAACAAAAAGAAATCGATGAAAAATTCACTGAGAAAAAACGCAAATTAACGGCAGGTGATGACTTAACGCATGGTGTGCAAAAAATCGTCAAAGTGTATTTGGCAGTAAAACGTCGTATTCAGCCAGGTGACAAAATGGCGGGTCGTCATGGTAACAAAGGGGTGGTATCACGTATCATGCCGATTGAAGACATGCCATATGATGAAAACGGCAACCCAGTGGATGTGGTACTAAACCCACTCGGTGTACCATCGCGGATGAACGTCGGTCAGATTCTAGAAACTCACTTAGGCGGTGCAGCACGTGGTTTGGGCATCAAGATTGATGAGATGATCAAACAACAAGCGGCAGTTGCTGAGTTACGTGATTTCTTAGACAAAATCTACAACCAAATTGGCGGCGAGCAAGTGGACTTAGGCAGCATCAGTGATGAAGAAATCATTGCGATGTCAAAAAATCTACGTGCGGGCGTACCAATGGGTACCGCAGTATTTGATGGCGCTAAAGAACAGCAAATCAAAGGCTTGCTAGAATTAGCGGGTATGCCAACCTCAGGTCAACAAGTATTGTTTGATGGTCGTACCGGTCAACAATTTGATCGTCCGGTGACCGTAGGTTACATGTACATGCTCAAACTCAACCACTTGGTTGACGACAAAATGCACGCACGTTCAACGGGTTCTTACTCACTGGTTACCCAGCAGCCATTGGGTGGTAAAGCCCAGTTTGGTGGTCAGCGCTTCGGTGAGATGGAAGTTTGGGCACTTGAAGCTTACGGTGCTGCTTATACATTGCAAGAGATGTTGACGGTGAAATCCGATGACGTGGAAGGTCGTACCCGCATGTACAAAAACATCGTCGATGGTGAACAGAACATGTCAGCTGGTATGCCAGAATCGTTCAACGTATTGACCAAAGAGATTAAGTCATTGGGTATCAATATTGAGTTAAAAGATCATAGCAAAAGTAAAAACTAAGTCATGATTGTGAGTATGGCGGCTTTAAACGTCACCATACTCAAACTCAATAGTTTACCTTGTTAATGACAAACGAATAAAAATTAACCTTAAATTGAAAGTCAATCTGTAGCGACCTTCAATTTAATCGATGGAGAAGCAGTTTGAAAGACTTATTAGACATCATGAAAAGCCCTGCCGACTCTGGTAACCAAGAGTTCGACAGCATTCAAATTTCTCTTGCCTCACCTGACACCATCAAATCTTGGTCGCATGGGGAAGTTAAAAAGCCTGAAACCATCAACTATCGTACTTTCAAACCAGAACGTGATGGTCTTTTTTGTGCCAAAATTTTTGGACCTGTTAAAGACTACGAATGCTTGTGTGGTAAATACAAACGCCGTAAATTCCAAGGCGTGATCTGTGAAAAATGTGGCGTTGAAGTGACCGCTGCCAAAGTACGCCGCGAGCGTATGGGTCACATTGAGCTAGCAAGTCCAGTCGCCCATATTTGGTTCTTAAAATCATTACCAAGCCGTATTGGTCTACTACTTGATATGACTTTGCGTGATATCGAGCGCGTATTGTATTTTGAAAGCTATGTAGTGACTGACGCAGGTTTAACTACCCTTGAAAAATACCAGTTGCTCGATGATGAAGATTACTTCAAAGCGCTTGAAGAGTTTGGTGATGAATTCACCGCAAAAATGGGTGCTGAAGCGGTGCAAGACTTGCTGCGTGATATTGACGTGGATTTGGAAATCGACCAGTTACGTGAAGAAATTCCTAATACAGGTTCAGAAACCAAACTTAAAAAAATGTCAAAACGCCTGAAATTGCTTGAGTCATTCCGTGATTCAAACAATAAGCCAGAATGGATGGTAATGACCGTATTACCTGTATTGCCACCCGATTTGCGTCCATTGGTACCGCTTGAAGGGGGGCGTTTTGCCACTTCAGACTTAAATGATTTATATCGCCGCGTCATTAACCGTAACAACCGTTTAAAACGCTTGTTGGAACTCAATGCGCCTGACATCATCGTGCGTAACGAAAAACGTATGCTGCAAGAGTCAGTGGATGCGCTGCTTGACAACGGTCGCCGCGGTCGTGCGATTACAGGTAGCAACAAACGTCCTTTGAAATCTTTAGCCGATATGATTAAAGGTAAACAAGGCCGTTTCCGTCAAAACTTACTCGGTAAACGTGTTGACTATTCAGGTCGTTCGGTCATTACCGTGGGTCCATACCTGCGTCTACACCAATGTGGCTTGCCTAAAAAAATGGCACTTGAACTGTTCAAACCCTTTACTTATGCCAAACTTTTACAAAATGGCATCGCGACCACTATCAAAGCTGCTAAGAAAATGGTTGAGCGTGAAGAACCGGCAGTGTGGGATATGCTTGCCAGCGTGATTCGTGAGCACCCAGTGCTACTAAACCGTGCACCGACCCTCCATCGTTTGGGTTTGCAAGCATTTGAGCCTGTACTGATTGAAGGTAAAGCGATTCAGCTACATCCGCTAGTTTGTAGCGCGTTTAACGCCGACTTTGATGGTGACCAAATGGCGGTACACGTACCGTTAACCCTAGAAGCCCAGCTTGAAGCCCGTGCCTTGATGATGTCAACCAACAACATCTTGTCACCTGCCAATGGTGAGCCAATCATCACGCCATCACAAGACGTTGTATTGGGTTTGTATTACATCAGCCGTTCGCACATCAATGCCAAAGGCGAAAACATGACTTTCTCAAACGTGAAAGAAGTGTATCGCGCGCTAGGTACCGGTGATTTAAGCGTCAATGCCAAAATTAAAGTACGTATTGAAGAAACCACGTATGACGAAGAAGGCAATGCCAATACCCTTACCAAAATGGTTGATACCGTTGCGGGTCGCTGTTTGATTTGGAATATTACCCCAAAAGGTATGAGCTTTGAAGAAGTCAACAAAGAGATGACTAAGAAAAACATCGCTCGCCTTATCAATTCTTGCTACCGCAAAATGGGCGTGAAAGACAGCGTCATGTTTGCTGACCAATTGATGTATTTGGGTTTTGCCCAAGCGACGTTGTCAGGTGTATCCATTGGTATGGAAGATATGCTCATTCCACCTACCAAAAATAAAATCATCGAAGCGGCTGATGCAGAAGTTCGTGAGATTGAAAGCCAGTTTGAACAAGGCTTCGTGACCGCGGGTGAACGTTATAACAAAGTCATTGATATTTGGTCACGTACCAATGACCAAATCGCCAAAGCGATGATGGATAACCTATCACAAGATACCGTTGTCAACAGCCAAGGTGAAACGGAAAAAGAAAAATCGTTTAACTCGATTTATATCATGTCGGATTCAGGGGCGCGTGGTAGTGCCGCACAGATTCGTCAGTTGGCAGGTATGCGTGGTCTAATGGCAAAACCAGACGGCTCGATTATTGAAACCCCCATTAAAGCCAACTTCCGTGAAGGCTTAAGCGTTTTACAGTACTTTATCTCGACGCACGGTGCCCGTAAAGGTCTAGCCGATACCGCACTAAAAACCGCAAACTCAGGTTACTTAACCCGTCGCTTGGTTGACGTTGCGCAAGATTTGGTTATCACCCAGCCTGATTGTGGTACCGATAAAGGTATCTTGATGAAGCCACACATTGAAGGTGGTGAAATCATTGAGCAATTGGCTGACCGAGTGCTGGGCCGAGTCACTGCTAAAGATGTGATGTCAAATAAAACAGGCGAATTAGCCATCCCATCGGGTACCTTGCTCGATGAGCATTGGGTAAAAGTGCTTGATGAACATGGTATTGACGAAGTTTGGGTGCGTTCAGTGATTACTTGTGAAGTGCCACATGGCGTCTGTTCACAATGTTATGGTCGTGACTTAGCACGTGGTCACCGCGTCAATATTGGTGAGTCTGTGGGTGTTATGGCGGCGCAATCAATCGGTGAGCCGGGTACCCAGCTAACCATGCGTACCTTCCACGTGGGGGGTGCCGCGAGTGCCGCAGCCGTGGAAAACAGTATTCAGGTTAATAAAGGCGGTACTGTTCGCTTCCAAAACTTGAAATCTGTAAGCCATGCCGATGGTCATTTGGTAGTGGTCTCTCGCTCTGCAGAAATTAGTATTACCGATGAATTGGGCCGTGAGCGTGAGCGCTATAAAGCACCGTATGGTTCGTCAATTTTAGTGGCTGATGGCACTGAGGTTACCCCAGGTCAAACCATTGGTAAATGGGACCCCCACACCCATCCAATCATTACCGAGGTATCAGGTACCGCACGCTTTAGCGAAATCACCGATGGCTTAACCGCCACCATGAAAATCGATGAAGCAACAGGTATGAGTTCATACGAAATCTTGGCGACCAAAGACCGCCCAAGCTCAGGTAAAGATTTACGTCCTGCGATTATCCTTGATACCAAAGAGGGTAAAGAAGTGGTGTACTTCTTACCACAGCAAACCATCATTCGTGTGCGTGAAGGCGATGAAGTAACAACAGGTTCGATTTTAGGTCGTGTACCACAAGAATCATCAGGTACCAAAGATATTACCGGTGGTCTACCGCGTGTTGCTGACTTATTTGAAGCGCGTCGTCCAAAAGATCATGCGATTATGGCGGAAATGAGTGGTACAGTAAGCTTTGGTAAAGACACCAAAGGTAAAAACCGCTTTATCATTACCAATGATGATGGCGAAGTGCATGAAGAGTTGATTCCAAAATGGCGTCAAATCAACGTATTTGAGGGTGAACGTGTTGAGCGTGGCGAGGTGATTGCCGATGGTCCGCAAAACCCACACGATATTTTACGCTTAAAAGGTGAAACTGAGCTTGCCAACTACATCGTCAATGAAGTACAAGACGTTTACCGCTTACAAGGGGTAAAAATCAACGACAAGCATATTGAAGTGATTATTCGTCAGATGCTACGTAAAGTTGAAGTTACCGATGGCGGTGACTCAAGCTACTTCAAAGGTGACCAAGCTGAATACGCTGATATCGTCGCCATGAACAAAAAACTCGACGAAGAAAACAAATTCCCAGTCAAGTTTGACCGTTTATTGCTCGGTATCACCAAAGCCTCATTGGCAACTGAAAGCTTTATTTCTGCGGCGTCATTCCAAGAGACAACGCGCGTATTGACGGCGGCAGCAGTTACTGGCAAGATTGATGACTTACGTGGTCTAAAAGAAAACGTGGTTGTCGGTCGCTTGGTCCCATCAGGTACTGGTTTAGCTTACCATGCCCAGCGTCTAGAGAGCGGTAAAACCACCGCTACAGAAGCTACTGAAAATCAGCAGCTAGAAGCATTAGACACCTTGTTTGCCGAAAACATGGAGCCTGCGTCAATGTCATTTGAAGACAAATTTGCTGAAGAGTTTAATAGCCAAGATGCAAAATAAAGGTTAAATAATCGTTAATCAGTCATAAAAAGGCCGGTGCTTGCAACTGGCCTTTTTTTTCATCAAAATAGCCGTATCAAATGTCTAAGGAAACAATATGGCAGGTCGTGTTGCACGTTATCAAGCAGATAGAACCAATCAAAAAATGTATTTTTGCCGAATTTATTGTCAGCAAGCTGAACAGACGCCAAAAGGGCAATTACAGGAAGCACATATTGAAAGTGCGCTCATGCATTTGTACGGCGGCTATTTGGCATTTTTACAAGAAGTAGCACGCTATTATAATTTAACTATGCTAAACCCGAGTCTGCAATCAATTAGTGATGCGTTGGAGGCTAAAACCCAAGTATCACCTGAAGTCATACGGTTAAAGCAACTATTAGCTAATGATTATTTGGGGGATATCGAAAAAGCATGGCAGCAGATTATCTATAAACCTGTGCCCCAAAACCTCGGCAATGAGAGTGATGAAAGCAACAAAAATGCTAAATTGCCAGTGATTGATGTTATGGCAAGCCCATCAAGTACCAATATTTCAGTCGATATGATTCGCCAATGGCGTGGCGATTTGGTGGATACTATCGATAGTTTGCGAGAAGGGATGATTGAATTTTAATTGTTTAATCAACCTTGGTGCTTAGCAAAGACCATAAAAAAGCTCGATAATTAATCGAGCTTTTTTATTAACGACTCATTCGTTTAGTGGTTTATTGCTATTTAATTGAGCGTAGTTGATATTGTTACCCATCGTGGGCATCGGCACAGATGCTTGTTCCTCAGGGCGTTTTCGGGTAACCGCTTGCGGGGGTTTACTGTCATCACGGGTGATTTCATTGCCCTTGCTATCGACGCGTCTAGTACCATTGTCAGTAAGCTCAATGGTTTCCTGCTCTTGTTTTTTGGATTTGGCGCGATTATTCACTGACACCCATTCCACAGGTTGACCTTTGAGCATTTTAGAGGTGAAATCCATCCAAATAGGTAGCGCCGCCACGCCACCAAATTCTTTTTTACCCATACCGATGGGTTGGTCAAAACCGACCCAAACTGTCGTCACCATTCTGGGGTTGATACCGGCAAACCACGCATCTTTGGCATCATTGGTAGTACCTGTCTTGCCACCCAAATCTGAGCGACCTAACGCCCGTGCCTTAACCGCGGTACCGCGCTGGATGACATCACGTAAGATATTCGCCATTTGGAATGCCACGTTAGAAGAAAGAATACGGGGCGCTTGCTGCGCTGGAATATACTGAATAGGCATGGGTTTTAGCTTATCAGTGTCGGGACCGGCATCATATAGTTGCGCTTCAAGGGACGCTTGGCGTGCTAGCATTTGCTGAGTGCTGGCTTCTAATGCCGCTTCTTCTTTGCTAAGTTTTTTCTTATCTTGTTTGTTTAAACTGTCTTTTTCGTTGGTTTTAGCCAGTGGGTTTGCGTTGAATAAATCAGATTTTTCAGTCGCTTTATCGCCTGCTTGCATGTCTTTGCTTTGACCACTTAACAAAGCAGTTTGTTGTTCTTGGAAGGCAGTTAAGTTATCTTCATTGGTTTGCTGTAAATCATTGTTAAAACATACTGCACAGGCTTGTTTTGGGTTGGCTTGGTATTGCAGCTTACCGTTGTAGTCAAAAATTTGCTGAATAAAATAAGGTTGAATACGGTGACCGCCGTTGGCAAAGGTCGCATAGCCCGTAGCCATCTGTAATGGGGTCGCTTCACCAGAACCGAGTGCCAATGATAAGGTGTTTGGCATGCGTTCTTTTTCCAACCCAAATTCATTGAGTAGCTCACGTGTATCAGAGATACCCGCTGAACGTAGTACCCGAATCGATACTAAGTTACGTGATAGGTATAAACCTTTACGCAGTGGAATCATCCCCAAATTGCGACCATCTGAGTTCTTGGGTTTCCATGAGCCGACGGTCAATGGATCATCAGATATCATGGTATCTGGGCTAAAGCCTTTTTCTAGGGCAGTGGTATAGACTAATGGCTTGATAGTTGAGCCTGGTTGGCGATAACCTTGAATCGCGCGGTTAAATTTACTTTTATTAAAATCAAAGCCACCAACGACCGCAAGTAACGCGCCAGTTTCTGGATTGACCGATACTAGGCTACCTTCAACGGCTGGAATTTGCACCAAGCTCCAGCTGGTGTTGTCAGCATTTGATGTGACATACACAATATCATGCAGGTTGACGATGTTGTTTGAGATAAATGCTGAGTTGGGATTGCGATAGTGCAGCGTCGCCCAGCGCATGTTTGACCAAGGCACTTTAATCTGGGTACCGTTTTTCATAACCGCATCAAAGCCATTGCCAGGATAGACTTTGGTGACTTCAACCGGATAAAAAGAATGGATAACCGGGAAATTGGCAAGCTTGCCAAGTTTTTCTTTATCTTTTGTATTAGCAGGGGCGCCACGCCAACCGTGGCGGCGATCATAGGCAAATAGACCGCGTTTAATGGCGTTTTCTGCAATTTCTTGTGCTTCACTATTAATGGTAAGTTTCACACGCCAGCCCGAATTGATGACAGCTTCGCCATATTGCTCCACCAATGAGGCACGGGTCATTTCCGCCAAATACGGTAAGTTTTTATCAAGCTTTGCTTGGTATAGGCGCAGTCCAATGGGTGCGGCAACCGCTTCGTCGTGTTGCGCTTGGCTAATCGCGCCATTTTTAAGCATCTGACCCAAAATCCAGTTACGCCGCTCTAAGGCGCGCTCAGGGTTGGCAACAGGATTGTATTTTGATGGCGCTTTTGGCAGACCGGCAATCATTGCCATTTCTGCAATGGTTAGGTTATTTAATGATTTACTATAATATTGCTTAGCGGCAGCTTTAATCCCATACGCACCTTGACCCAAATAGATTTTATTAACATATAAGGTCATGATGTCTTGTTTAGACAGCTTTTCTTCAATTTTACGGGCTAAAAATAACTCCGTTAATTTACGATTAAGGGTACGTTCGGAGGATAAAAAATAATTTTTGGCAACCTGCTGGGTAATCGTTGACCCGCCTGTTTGGCTATCCTCGCTCACTGCTTCGGTCAGTGCGCGCCCAATGCCCTTAATACTGATACCACTGTGCTGAAAAAATGACGAATCTTCGGCTGCTAAAAAAGCATTCACCATATTTTTGGGAATTTGCTCATAACTCACTGGCAAAGACATATCATTACCGTATTGACCAATTAATTGGTTGTCCTCGGTATAGATTTGTAGTGGCATTGACAGCTTGGCTTTTTTAAGGTCATCTAGGCTTGGCAGGCTAGGTGATATATACATCGCCATACCATAAAAACCGATGGGGAAAGCTAATACCAAGATAAAAAGAAACGCTAAAATTGCAACCAAGAGATTGAGTAAAAATTTCATCCAAGTAAAGGTAGCAGCAGTCGACTGGGTCATAAAGTCATTAGCTCAAAGCAAAATAAAGCCCCATTATACCTAAAAAAATTTGAGTTCTGTGAAAAATCTATTTTGCTTTTATATTGTTTTTAAGCCACCTAATAAATTAGTCATAACTAATGGTTGAATCTCTGAAGCTTCTAAAGTATTGTAGCGTAGTAAAAATCACGTTACCGAACTTAGTATACAAGGAACAAACTTGTGAGGTTATTTACAAAAAACAACAAGCTAGTCGTTGGGGTAGATATCACCACCACTGCGATAAAAATGGTTGAAATAACACGGCAGCAAGGTCTATTTCATTTAAGAAATTACGGCATTGAACCGTTACCCCGCGGTGCAGTTGTGGATAAAAATATTGTAGATATTGACGCGGTCAGTGACGCCCTCGCAAGATTATCCCGCGGTAGCAGTTTTTCTAGTAAACATATCGCGACAGCCGTATCAGGGTCTTCGGTTATTAGCAAAATTATTGAGATGGAAACGGATCTCACAGAGCTTGAAAGAGAATCTCGTATCCGTCTAGATGCTGACCAATATATTCCCTATCCTTTATCAGAAGTTAATTTAGATTTTGAAGTGATAGGTCCTTCAGCCACGCCTGATATGTGTAAGGTATTGTTAGTTGCCTCTCGCACTGAAAACGTCGACCAGCGTGTCGATGCGGGTGCTTTGGCGGGACTGGAAACTAAAATTGTGGACGTAGAGGCTTACGCAGTTGAACGCGCCTTTCAATTGATGGTCGATAGCTTGCCAGGTCAACCTCAGCATGTAGCTCTCATTGATATCGGGCACAGCCAAACCACGCTTTATATTGCAAAAGACGGGGAGTTTGTATACAGCCGAGAGCAGCTTTTTGGTGGCGCCCAGTTAACTGAAAGTATTCAAAGTCGTTATGGTTTAACGTTCGAGGAGGCGATGATTAATAAGCGCACCTTGTCATTGCCAGATGATTACTATACGGATGTATTAATGCCATTTCTAGATGCCATTGTGCAGCAAATCACCCGCTCGCTGCAGTTTTATTTTTCATCAAGCCAAAATAGCCAAGTAGACTATATTTTGTTGGGTGGGGGTAGTGCCAGCATTGCGGGTCTAGCAAGCATGGTTGAACAAAAACTTGGTACGCGCGCAGGTATTGCCAATGCATTTTCAAATATGACGATTAATAACCATATCAACACTGAATTACTGATTATGGATGCGCCAAGCTTAATAGCAGCTTGTGGCTTGGCGTTACGGAGTTTTGATTAATGGCAAAGATTAATTTACTTCCTTGGCGTCAAGAACTTCGTGAACGTAGAAACCGTGAGTTTATGACTTTAGTGGTTGCGGTATTGTTTTTATCGTTACTCGGTGCCTTTGCAGCATGGAGTTACTATAAAAATACCCTAGAAAACCAGCAACTTGCTAATGAACGCATCAAACAAGAAAACGCTAATTTGGACAAGGCGTTAAAAGAAATCGAAACCCTTGAGCAGCAGCGTGATGATATCATTGCGCGTATGAAAGTGATTCAAGACTTGCAAGGTCGTCGCCCTGTCCCTGTTCGTATTTGGGACGATATTGCCAGAATTATCCCCGCACAAATGTATTTAACCAGCATGAAGCGAGAAGCTGATACCATCACCTTTACCGGTCAAGCCGACAACCCGAATGTGATTTCAACATTTATACGCAGTCTTGATGGGACGCAGTGGTTAGAAAAATCTGCGGTGGTCAGTATACAGCAGCCCAATGCAGTGGCTTATCAAGCCCCCACACCCACGCCTGCTGCCGGTAACATCAGCGCTAGCAGTACCAGCGCAACATTACCAGAAGCCAATTACGTGACTTTTGTGGTAACAACCATGGTTAAGCAAACCGACGTCGCCAGTGCCACCGCTGCGAGTGGCGTTGCGGCAAGTGCGAGCAAGGAGAAATAACGGTGAAATTAACCAATCCGCTAAAAAGACCGAGACTTGTCAAAAAACCTGTTCAAATTACCGCAAGAAAATCGTTTGATGTTAAAGCCTTCGCCGAGAGCTTTAAATCACTAGACCAAAATAATTATGGTAGCTGGCCTGTGCCTGTTAAGGTTACCGTCTTGCTATTTATGGTCGCTGTTATCGCCTTTTTAACTTGGTTTTTACCGATTAGTACCAAACGTGAGGAGATTGCCGCTGCCGAAGCCGAGCAGCAAACCTTGCTCGATCAATATCGCCAAAAAGAATCCAAAGCACGTCATTTAAAAGAATATCAAGCGCAAGTATTAAAAATGCAGTCTGATTTTAAAGAACTGCTCAATCAATTACCCAAAGACACCCGTATTTCTGACCTAGTGGATGGGATAAATATGGTTGGTGTGGGCAGTAATGTCAAATTTCAGGATATCAAAGTTGAACCTGAAGTGTCTCAAGAGTTCTTTATTGAGCAGCCAATTCGTATTGCCGCTTTAGGAGATTATCACCAATTTGGCTCATTCATTAGTGGGCTTGCTAAATTACCTCGCATTATTACACTGCATGACTTTGAAGTTGCCAACCCTAGTCCTAGCCTAGACAAGCTACCAGAAACCAATCTTGTTTTGAACGTTAAAACTTATCGTTCAAAAGAGCTAAATGAAGAAGAATTGAAAAAGGCACAAAAAGATAATCAAAAAAATCCAGCTGGGTCTGACAATAAGGAAGCAAATAATGGCAATAAATAAAAAACCGCTCACTATTTGCTTAGCGCTATTAGCCCTCTTATCTGGCTGTACCGACCGTGTCGGTTTGGCAGAGCAACAAATGCAGGACATCCGTCAAAAGCCGGCGCAACCGGTAAAGCCACCACCGACACCTGAAGTGGTACAAGAGTTTAATTACAGCGCTTCACAGCTGCGTAGCCCATTTATGCCGCCCAGTTTAATGCTGCAAGCCAATCAAGTACAGCAAATGCAAGGGGTCAGACCCGATGTGACCCGACTCAAAGAGCCGCTTGAACAATTTGAGTTGAATGAGCTTACCTATAAAGGTACGATGGTGTCATCATCTGGCGAGGTATATGGTCTTGTGCAACGCCCAGATGGGGGCATTGCCAGTGTCAAAGTGGGTAATTATATGGGTAAAAATGATGGGCGTATTGCAGAGATTACGCCAACCCAAATTAACTTAATTGAAATCATACCAGACAGTCGTGTCGGCTATGTCGAAAAACCAAACTCAATTGTTGCCGCAGTTAGTCAATAAAACAAAGGGATAACTCAATGAATTTTAATGCCTATCCATTTCGAACTTCAACATCTAAGCTAGCGGTAGCGATGAGTGCGATGTTAGTATCTAGCAGCGTGTTTGCAGCTGATACGATTAGAAATATCTCGGTTACCACGCCGAGCGCTATGTTAACAGAACTCAATGTCGACTTTGCTAATATTGCTGTGACGCCGACAGCTTATGAGCTTGCTTCACCCACACGACTGGTGTTGGATTTTCCCAATGTGAATAATCAAATTTCATCACGGATGCAAACTTATAACAAAGGCTATGTCAACAATGTCACAACGCTGACCAATGACAGTATGACACGTATGATTATTGAACTGTCAAATCAAGCGACTTATAGTACGCGTGTGGTCAATAATCGCCTTGTTGTCTCCATGCAGCCGAAGGGAAGCACCCCTGCAGTAACCACTGTAGCTACCAATCCCGCAATCGTTACACCTGTGGTGACTACCCCCGTCGTTGTGAGTCAGCCCGCAGTAGTAGCGCCTGCTGTCGTCGTGACTGAACCTGTTCCTGCCCCTGTGATTGTCACGCCGCCACCTGTGGTCGTGCAAACGCCGCCACCTGTTGCCGTCGTGACCCAAACACCAAAAGTCGCCCCACCCGCCAATACCATGGTAGTCAAAGTCAATCCTTTATTAAATCCTGCTGCCGCGGTTGTTCAACAATATAACTATGATGGTCTAGCGGCGATTAATTTTAATGGCACCTCGAACGGCGGCGGTAATATTAGCATCAATTTGGTAAATGACAGTATCCCTGTGGATGTGCAGCGCATGGGTGATGAGTTGGTCATTCGTCTGACAGGCGCCACCATTCCAAGTCGCCTACAAAAACAAATGACCGTAGGTAATGGCTTGGTGCGTGATGTTATCGCAACCAACCAAGGACGCAATGGCGTGATTCGTGTTGCCATGACAGGCGATTATGACTATAAAGCCTTTCAAACAGGTAATCAGCTAAATATCAATATCGATCCCCCCAAACGTCTGCGCGAGCCGACCCTTGAAGAACGTACCTATAGTGGGGCGCCTTTATCACTAGAGTTTCAAGATGTCAGCGTGCGGACGATTTTAGAAGTTTTGGCACAACATACCAATACCAATATTGTTGCCAGTGACAGCGTCAGTGGTAATATTACCTTGCGTCTGATTAACGTGCCTTGGGATCAAGCTTTAGATATTATCCTAAAAAGTAAAAATTTGGATAAACGGGTTAATGGTAATGTAATTTGGGTGGCACCCGCGGCAGAACTTGCCAAACAAGAAGCCGATGAGTTAAAAGCGCAACAAGAGAAAAAAGTATTAGACCCCCTGCGTACCGAATATATTCGACTTAACTATGCCAAAGCAGAAAATGTACGAACATTGATTGAAGCAGGCAGAGCAACATCCGATCGTTCGAGTGGCAGCAGCTCACTGTTAACAGACAGAGGTACAGTCACAATCGATACCCGCACCAATACCTTGATTGTTAAAGACACCGCTGAAACCATCAGCAACATTCGTGATTTGATTAGTAAAATCGATATCGCTGTCAAACAAGTGATGATTGAAGCGCGCATTGTGAGTGCGACAGACACCTTTAGTAAAGAAATTGGGGTGAAATGGGGCATTTTATCGCAAGGCGCGGCAAGTAATCGTAACCTGCTGGTGGGTGGTAATTTAAGTACCATTGATAACCTTAAGACTTATACCACGGCTACAAATGCCGATGGTACTACCTATCCAGTCTATAGCGGTCTCACTGCCGCTAATAACCTCAGTGTCAATCTAGGTGCAGCTAACCCTGCAGGCTCGATTGCCTTTGGCTTGTTGAGCATTTCAGATTTACTATTAGATTTAGAATTGTCAGCCATGCAAGCAGATAACAAGGGTGAAGTCATCTCCAGTCCAAAAATTTTGACCTCTGATAAACAGACTGCAAAAGTTTTATCAGGGACGAAAATACCCTTCAAAAAGGATACTTCTAGTGGGGCAACAGCTATTGAATGGATTGATGCTGCACTCGTTTTAGAAGTTACACCAAATATTACTCCTGAAGGTCGTATAGGGATGGCACTAAATATTGAAAATGGTAGTCCTACATCCAGCCCAACGGGTGAATTAGCTGTAAATTTAGATTCTATTAAAACTGATGTTGTAGTGGATGATGGTCAGACAGTCGTACTGGGCGGTGTATTTAAAAATACTGCATCGAATGGGGTTACTAAAGTTCCATTCTTAGGCGATTTACCGTATGTTGATCGCTTTTTCAAAAGAGATGTGAAATTAAATAACAAGCAAGAATTATTGATTTTTGTGACCCCAAAATTGGTGAATGACACGGGTCGTATCAATTAATTGACAACCCAACAGACGCTTTGCATAACAAAATAGTCTTATAGCGCATTGCCACAAATCACAGTATAATGTTTTCAATATATTATAGAGTGATTTGTGGTTTTTTTATGGAGTGTAATCAACCTAAGCCGTTAATTATTTTGATTGGTCCGATGGGTGCGGGTAAGACGACAATTGGTAAACTGTTGGCGCAGCAACTTGAGTTTACGTTTTATGACAGTGATCAGGAAATAGAACGCGTCTCGGGCGCGAGTATTAGCTGGATTTTTGAAAAAGAGGGCGAAGTAGGGTTTCGTCAACGCGAAACACGTGTGCTTGATAAACTAACCCAGCTCGATCATGTCGTACTGGCCACAGGCGGCGGGGCAGTAACTATCGCTGAAAATCACCATTTTTTAAAACGTGGTATAATCATTTATTTGCGGGCAGAAGTTGACATTCAGTATGAACGCACTTGTCGTGACCGCAACCGTCCGTTATTACAAATAGACAATCCTAAGCAAAAGCTAACCGAGCTTTTTTGTAAACGTGACCCAATTTATCAGCAGCTTGCTGACATCACCGTTGTTACGGGTCACAGTTCCCCAAAAAAAATGGTGCATGATATTTTGCTGCAATTGCAAGACGCCAATATAACCGTCTAAATGTAGCACTCTCGATATGACAAGCTAATTGATGACAACCTGCTAGATGACAAAAAGATAACATTGATATGAATAATGCCATGCGCCGTGAGTTAATTGTCCATACACGTTCACACGACTATCCCATTTTTATTGGGGAAAACCTCATCGAAACCTTTGATTTTGCTGACTATATAGGTGGCAAACAAATATTGGTTGTCACCAATGAGACAGTTGCACCCTTATATCTTGATAAACTCGTCGCACGTCTGCCTGCCGATAAAATCATTAAGACTTGTATTTTACCTGATGGTGAGCAGTATAAAACCCAGCAAAGCATTGATAGTATCTATGATCAGTTGATGGAAAATCACTTTAACCGCGACTGTACGCTGATTGCCCTTGGTGGTGGCGTCATTGGTGATATGGTGGGTTTTGCGGCAGCAAGTTTTATGCGCGGTGTCGATTTTATCCAAATCCCCACAACGTTGTTATCGCAAGTGGATTCTAGCGTGGGCGGCAAAACAGGCATCAATCATCGCTTGGGCAAAAATATGATTGGCGCGTTTTGGCAGCCGCGTCTTGTTTTGGCAGATATGACCACCTTAAAAACCTTGCCAGCGCGTGAATTGTCAGCAGGGTTAGCGGAAGTGATTAAATACGCGTTAATCGGCGATGTGGCGTTTTTGGCTTGGCTTGAAACCCATATGACATCGTTACGCGCGCTCGATTTGAATTTGTTAGCCCAAGCGGTACTGATTTCTTGCCAGCATAAAGCGGATATTGTGGCGCAAGATGAGTTTGAAGCCAATACACGTGCGCTACTTAATTTTGGTCATACCTTTGGTCATGTGATTGAAACGCATGAAGGTTATGGCAATTGGCTGCATGGTGAAGCAGTCGCGGTAGGCATGATTCAAGCGATGCAGTTGTCACAAAAACAAGGGTGGCTTAGCGCGGATGATGTTGACAGAGCCAGCTCTTTAATCGCTCGTGCTGATTTACCCACCCATCCGCCAGCCATTGAGGTGGACACAGCACTGGATTTGATGGGTCATGATAAAAAAGTCAAATCCGGCAAAATTCGTCTAGTATTACTAGAACAGTTGGGACAAGCGGTATTGACGTCAGCGTACGATCCAGCGTTACTGACAGACGTGCTGGCTTTGACTAACAAACCTAATTGATATAAATTTATAGATGGGTTAAAGCGTCCTATCGGACGTTAACCTTACCTCGGACAGAAGGTTGTTTTATGGTGCATTCTTTATCTACGCTGTATCGTTCATGGGCATTTAAAGTGACCACTTGGCTGATTTTAGCGGCGATTGCAGGCGGCTTGACAGTCATGGTGTGGATTGCCTCTGCGGTAAAGCCTGCCAAAAGTGCGGTGAAAGCGGCGAGTAATGCCAATCTCAATCAAGATCCCACCGCGCTACTATTGGCAAAAACACCTGAAGAGCTTAATAAAGAAGTGAGACCCATCAAATTTGATGCGGTGATTCGTGATATGCGTAACTATCCCAAAGAATTTAAGGACAGTCGCTTTATCAAGGCCAATAATGGGAAATGGACAGTTCAAGTCATGAACGTGGTGGAGCACGAAGTGGTCACCGATTACCTAAATAGCCGTGACGATCGTGATAAATTTAATTATTTTCGTATCGTCGATGCCCATAACCAAAAACGCTTTGTTGTCACCTATGGCGTATTTGGCTCAGTACAAGAAGCGGTTGGCGCGGTAAAAGTAGTGAATTTTAATTTACCAAAAGAGGTCAAAGCATTTCCTGAAGAATTTAAAATGTATGCCCCGCAAATGGATGAGTATGAAGTCGCGCCGCCACTTCGTGATGTCGGTAAGACAGCCGCGCGGGAAGTCAAGCTAAACGCCACACCAAAATTATTGCCCGCACCAAAAGCCAAAGTTGAACCGCAACCACAAACTGCGACTTCCACAGCAGCAGAACCAAAACGCGTAGCGCCAAAAACTAGCATTGAAAAGTCAGTCAATCCGCAAGAGACCCTTTCTATCCAAGAAGGTAAAGTGATTGCTGAAAGCAACAGTAACGACTCAAATACCACCCGTTCAGAACCAAAAGTTATCAATAGCAAGAATGATAATGCTGACGTTAAACCCAAACAAACCCCTAGCAAGCCGGCTGAAGAAAAGCCAAAATCCAAAGAAGCCTCAAAAGATAGCATGGGCGAGTTAATCAAGCAGAAGTCCCAAGCTAACTAGTGAGGTTAGACGGGTTGGTTGGTTTTGGGGTTCAAATAACAGTGGATTTTTTTACCCTTTTTCGTTAATATAACGAAGGGTGCCATTTTTATTTCTTATGGTGTATATAGATAACAAACATGACGGTTATCTATTCCAATCTTTTATGATTCAATAGCAAACATTGCACATATTTATAGTATGCCCATTTCTTTGCTACCAGCTTGTTAAGGGAACACGCTTATGTCTTTAAATCAGTATTCAGATCAGCATAATCTTTACCAACCCGATGTGTTCAAAGACAACTGTGGGTTTGGTTTGATTGCGCATACCCATGGTGAAGCTAGTCATGACTTAGTGCAAACAGCGATTCATAGTTTAAGCTGTATGACCCACCGCGGTGGCGTGGCAGCCGATGGTAAGACAGGCGATGGTTGTGGTCTATTGATTGCGACGCCCAAAGTATTTTTTAAAAAAATCGCTTCAGACAATGGCTTTACCCTAAACGAAATTTTTGCCGTCGGCACGGTATTTGTTAACCTTGACAAAGCATTAGCACAGCATAGCCAAGATACATTAAGCCAAGCGATTGAAGCACAAGGTTTGCTAGTCGCTGGCTGGCGTGATGTGCCGGTTGATTTAAGTATCGTGGGTGACATTGCCCGTGAATCACTCCCAGGCTTTAAACAAATTTTAGTCAATTGCCCAATCAATATGGACGAGGCAACCTTTAACCGTAAATTATTCGTTGCACGCCGCAAAGCAGAAATCGCGCTGAAAGATGATCCGTTATTTTATGTGACTTCATTGACCTCACAAGTGGTTATCTATAAAGGCTTGGTCATGCCTGCTGATTTGCCCGCGTTCTTCTTGGATTTGCAAGACGAACGTTTGGCGTCACACATTGTGGTATTCCATCAACGTTTCTCAACCAATACCCTGCCAAGATGGCCATTAGCACAGCCTTTTCGCTATCTTGCCCACAATGGTGAATTAAACACGATTGATGGCAACCGTGACTGGGCAGTCGCTCGTACGCCAAAATTTGTCACCGATTTGATTCCAGAGCTGCAACAATTACAGCCACTCGTCAACCGTGTGGGCTCTGACTCATCAAGCTTAGATAATATGCTTGAAGTGCTGGTGTCAGGGGGCATGGATTTATTCCGTGCGCTTTCTATCCTTGTGCCGCCAGCATGGCAAAATGTTGACACGATGGACATGGATTTACGCGCGTTTTATGAGTTTTACTCACAGCACATGGAAGCGTGGGATGGTCCAGCCGGTCTAGTCATCCAAGATGGTCGCTATGCGGTTTGTATGCTTGACCGCAATGGTTTGCGTCCATCACGTTGGGTGACTACCAAAAATGGCTATATCACCGTGGCTTCAGAAATCGGCACTTGGGATTATCAACCTGAAGACGTGATTGCTAAAGGTCGCGTCGGACCGGGGCAAATGCTAGTAATTGACACTGAAACTGGTAACATCATGGACACCAAAGCAGTGGGTCGTCAGCTGAAAAAAGCCCACCCATATCGCCTATGGTTACGGGAAAATGCGGTACGTCTACGGGATGATGAACAGCTAGAAGAAAAAGCTTACGAGCAACGTGAAACAGGCGAGAACCTGTTAGCACTGCAAAAAATGTTTCATATCACCAATGAAGAACGCACAGAAATCATCCGTCCTTCAGCCGAAAACGGTCAAGAAGCCGTTGGTTCAATGGGGGATGATACCCCGATGGCGGTACTGTCAAAACAAGTTCGTCACGTGGCTGATTTCTTCCGTCAACAATTTGCTCAGGTTACCAACCCACCAATCGATCCTCTGCGCGAAGCGATTGTCATGTCACTGGAAACTTGTTTGGGTAGCGAAAAAAATATTTTTGAACCCACCCCAGACCACGCTAACCGTATCGTGTTGTCATCGCCTGTGTTGTCATCGAGCAAAATGATGCAACTACGCAGCGTCACAAAACCAGGTTTTGAAATTGAAACCATTGATTTAAATTATGATGAATCAATGCCATTAGATGATGCCATCAAACACATCTGTGAGCAAGCTGCACAAGCGGTACGCGCAGGTAAAGTATTGATTGTATTATCTGACCGCAATATTGAAAAAGGTAAAGTACCTGCCAATGCCATTATGGTGACGGGTGCGGTGCATCATCACTTGATTAATGTGGGTTTACGCGCAGATGCCAACTTAATCATCGAAACAGGTTTGGTACGTGATTCGCACCAATTAGCGGTCTTGTTAGGGTTTGGGGCTACCGCGGTTTATCCCTACTTGGCTTACAATGTGATTGCAGACTTGGTCGATAAAGGCGACTTGCTTGGCGACCCGTTGTACGCCAAAAATAACTTCCGCAAAAGCTTAGATAAAGGCTTATTAAAAATCCTATCAAAGATGGGTATTTCGACCGTCTCTTCTTATCGCGGCGCGCAATTGTTTGAAGCCGTGGGTTTATCAGAAGAAGTGGTTGAGCTTTGCTTTACTGGGGTTGAAAGCCGTATCTCAGGTGCCACGTTTGAAGATTTGGCGATTGACCAACAAATCTTGGCAAAAAATGCCTTTACCAAACGTGTACCGCTTGACCAAGGTGGCTTGTTAAAATTCGTCTTTAACAAAGAATACCATGCCTTTAACCCAGATGTGATTCAAGCGCTACATAAAGCGGTACGCACGGGCGATTACGACAACTACAAAGAATATGCGTCGATTGTCAACAGCCGTCCTGTCGCGACGTTACGTGATTTGCTGCAGTTAGATACTAGTAAATCCATCAGTGTTGATGACGTTGAGCCCATTGAACAAATCCTAAAACGCTTTGACTCAGCAGGTATGTCATTAGGCGCCTTGTCACCAGAAGCACACGAGGCGATTGCAACCGCGATGAACACGATTGGCGGACGTTCAAACTCGGGTGAGGGCGGTGAAGATCCCACACGTTATGGCACGATTCGTAACTCAAAAATTAAACAAGTCGCCTCAGGTCGTTTTGGGGTCACACCCGCTTACTTGCGTTCTGCCGAAGTCATGCAGATTAAAATCGCGCAGGGGGCAAAACCCGGTGAAGGCGGTCAGTTACCCGGTGGTAAAGTAAATAGCTTAATTGCGCGTTTGCGTTACTCAGTGCCAGGTGTGACCTTGATTTCACCGCCACCGCATCATGATATCTATTCGATTGAAGACTTGGCGCAGCTAATTTTTGACTTAAAACAAGTCAATCCAAACGCGCTTGTGTCAGTGAAATTGGTGTCACGCCCAGGTGTAGGTACTATTGCAACGGGTGTGGCAAAAGCGTATGCCGATTTGATTACCATTTCAGGGTATGATGGTGGTACCGCAGCGTCTCCTTTATCATCAATTCACTATGCAGGCTCGCCTTGGGAACTAGGTTTATCTGAAGCACACCAATCGCTTCGTGTCAACGGTTTACGTCATAAAGTGCGCGTGCAGACAGATGGTGGTCTAAAAACGGGTTTAGACGTAGTCAAAGCGGCAATATTGGGGGCGGAAAGCTTCGGTTTTGGTACCACGCCAATGATTGCCGTGGGCTGTAAATACTTGCGTATCTGTCACCTAAATAACTGTCCAACGGGTGTGGCAACGCAAAAATCAGAACTGCGCGATGAGCATTTCATCGGTGAAGCTGACATGCTGATTAATTTCTTTAGATTTGTGGCACAAGAAACCCGTGAATGGTTGGCGGCATTGGGCGTACGCTCAATGGAAGAGCTTGTGGGTCGTACCGACTTGCTATCAGTCATGTCAGGCAGCACCAACAAGCAACAACACCTAAACTTAGCGCCGCTATTATTTACCCATAGCAAAGGCGATGGCAAACCACAAACCTGCCAAGTTGAGCGCAATGAGCCATTTGACAAAGGCTTGCTCGCTGAGCAAATGGTTATCGATATGATGGATACCATCAAATCAGCCAAAGGCGGTGACTTTAGTTATCGTATTGGCAACTGTGACCGTTCTATCGGTGCGCGTATCTCAGGGGAGATTGCTGCGCTGCATGGCAACAATGGTATGGCGAGCGCGCCAATTAACTTACACTTAACCGGCACTGCGGGTCAAAGTTTAGGTGTGTGGAATGCAGGTGGCTTGAACATTAAGCTTGAAGGGGATGCCAACGACTACGTAGGTAAAGGCATGGCAGGGGGTGAAATCGTGATTTACCCACCAAAAGGCTCGACTTTTGCTAGCCAGCAAACTGCTATCATCGGTAACACGTGTCTGTATGGTGCTACAAGCGGTCATCTATATGCAGCAGGTACTGCCGGTGAACGTTTTGCGGTTCGTAATTCAGGTTGTTTTGCGGTTGTTGAAGGTACCGGCGACCACTGCTGTGAATACATGACAGGTGGTGTGGTGACGGTGTTGGGTAAAACAGGGCTAAACTTCGGTGCCGGTATGACAGGCGGTTTTGCTTACGTGCTTGACTTAGATGGCGATTTCTTTGACCGTTGTAACCATGAGCTTATCGATATGCATCGTATCTCAAGTGAGCAAACAGAAAATCACCGTATCAACTTGATGTCGATTATCAAAACACACGTGGCAAAAACAGGTAGCCAATGGGGTCAAACCATTCTTGACGACTTTGAGCATTATGTTCGTAAGTTCTATTTGGTCAAACCAAAAGCCGCGAACATTACTTCGCTACTAAAAACGACCATGGCAGACCCACAATAAGCGATTGTGTAGCATAATTTGATGATATTGGATTGCTAAAGGTAGCGCGTGACCAGCGCTCTAGCTTTAACTTAAATTTTAAAAGTTCGCTGTCAAGCAGGTCGGTATGCAGTGAATCACTGGATACCACTCACTTAGGAGCATTGCTTTAGGAGCATTGGGGCATGGCAAAACGATTACACAACGATTTTCAGTTTTTAGACGTCGCACGTGTCGACCCTTCAAAAAAAGACATTAATACCCGTACTCACGAGTTTGTTGAGATTTATTATCCATTTGAGCAAGACAAGGTAACTGACCAAGCGCACCGCTGTCTTGAATGTGGTAACCCTTACTGTGAATGGAAATGTCCCGTTCACAACTACATTCCAAACTGGTTAAAGCTGGCTACCGAAGGTCATATTTTCCAAGCGGCAGATTTATGCCACCAAACCAACACGTTGCCGGAAGTCTGTGGGCGAGTATGTCCTCAAGACCGTCTGTGTGAAGGGGCCTGTACCCTCAATGATGGCTTTGGGGCAGTCACCATTGGGAACGTGGAAAAATACATCACCGATACTGCATTTGCGCTAGGCTGGCGTCCAGATATGAGCGGTGTGACTTGGACGGATAAAAAAGTTGCAGTAATTGGCGCAGGTCCTGCCGGTCTTGGCTGTGCTGACATATTGGTTCGTAATGGCGTCAAACCTGTGGTATTTGACAAACGCCCTGAAATTGGCGGACTACTGACCTTTGGTATTCCAGAATTTAAAATGGAAAAAAATGTCATGCGTCGTCGCCGCGAAGTGTTCGAAAGCATGGGTATTGAATTTCGTTTAAATACCGAGATTGGTAAAGATGTCACCATTGATGAATTACTCTCTGACTATGACGCGGTGTTTATGGGTATGGGTACCTATACCTATATGCGTGGCGGTTATGCCGGTGAAGAGTTATCTGGCGTGTATGATGCGTTAGATTTTTTAATCGCAAACGTCAACCGCTGCCAAGGTTGGGAAACGAACCCACAAGAGTACATTGACTTACAAGGCAAAAAAGTGGTCGTCCTTGGCGGTGGTGATACTGCGATGGACTGTAACCGTACCAGTATCCGCCAAGGTGCAACTTCTGTGACTTGTGCCTATCGCCGTGATGAAGAGAATATGCCAGGCTCACGCCGTGAAGTGCGTAATGCGCGTGAAGAAGGCGTACAGTTTTTATTCAACCGTCAGCCGATTGAAATTATCGGTTTAAACGGTAAAGTAACGGGCGTAAAAGTAGTGACTACTAAACTTGGCGAACCTGATAACCGTGGTCGTCGTAGCCCAGAGCCTATTCCCAATTCAGAAGAAATTTTGCCAGCCGATGCGGTGATTATGGCATTTGGTTTCCGTACTAGCCCGGCTGATTGGTTTACCACCCAAGGCATTGAGATGGATAATAGCGGACGGGTGATTGCGCCTGAATTACAAACCTATAAGTACCAAACTAAGAATCCAAAAATCTTCGCAGGTGGCGATATGGTGCGGGGTTCAGACTTGGTGGTAACCGCGATTTGGGAAGGTCGTGAGGCCGCTAAAGGTATCCTAGATTACCTAGATATTTAAGCATAAACCTTCTTTAGCTAAGAATTGCTGTTAATTACGTCAAAAAACCCAATATTGATTGGGTTTTTTTACAGGTAAATTTCGGTGCGTTTTTGTTCACTTTGGGCTATTATGTCGCATAAATTCATCATACTACTAGGTCAATGACATGCCATTTGCGCAGCATTTTCGTCCCGCTACTTGGGCAAAATTACGGTGTCAACATGCCAATCTTTATCAAATCGATGAGCAGCTGTTTCGTAGTGAGCAGCTGACGCCCGATGATATTGGTATTATCCAGCAATACGGCATCAATACGCTTATCAATTTACGATTTTTTGATCGCGATGATAATGAAGAAAATTTAGCCAATTTGCCGCTAACCTTTATCAATCACCCATTGATGACTTGGGCGATTAAGCCGCAGCAACTTGCTGAAATTTTGTATGATATTTTATGGCACCAAGCGCGTGGCGACAAGGTGCTCGTGCATTGCTATCATGGCTCAGATCGCACGGGTATTACCGTTGCTATGTATCGCATTTTGGTACAAAACTGGACGATTGAACATGCCAAAATTGAAATGCAGGACGGCGGGTATGGCTTTCACTGGATTTGGATTAATATCAGCAATTTATTGACCGAGAAAAAAGTACAAGAAGTGCAACACGCTTTGTTAGTGCTACAACGCCAAAAGCCTATTATTAGCCAACCTTAAAACCCATCAAGCGACATTAACTTTGGATAGCCTGTGAATATCAAACGACTGTTAGGTGAAACCATTATTTATGGTATCGGTGCGATTTTACCCCGTGTCATTACCTTTTTACTCAATCCGTTGTATATCAATTACATCGATAAAGAAGCCTTTGCTATCTTTACCAGCCTATATGCCTGGATTGCTTTTATCAATATTGTGCTCACTTTTGGTTTTGAAACATCTTATTTTCGCTTTTCAGGAGAAGATAAAACAGGCGCCGCCGAAAAAAATGTGTTTAGCACGGCGTTTTGGTTTATTGCCATGTTGGCAGGCGGGTTTTTGGTCATGGTGTTGCTGTTTAGCAATCCATTATCAATCCTGATGGATTATGGCAATCACCCTGAATTTTTGCGCTGGTTTGCTTGGATTGCGTTTTTTGATGCGATTTGTACCATTCCGTTTGCTTGGCTACGTTATCACAACCAGCCTGTGAAATATTCGGTGGTGCGTGTGGTGTCGATTTTGATACAAACTGTGGTGGTTATTGCGCTATTTCGCTTTGTGTCCATTGAGGCTGCCAAAAGTTTCGGTTTGACCGAGCAAGTGGCGTATCCGTTTTTTGCCAATTTAGTTGCCAGTCTCGCCACTTTTATGATGCTGTTTCCAATTATCAAAAAAGTACGCTGGCATTTTGATAAAGCCTTGTTCAAACGTATGATTCGCTATTCTTATCCTGTCATGCTGGCAGGGTTGGCGTTTATGGTGAATGAAAACTTCGATAAAATCATTCAATATTATATGATTGATAAAGGCGATGCGGGGGCATACGGTGGCTGCTATAAATTGGCGGTATTAATGACTTTGTTTGTGACCGCCTATCGGATGGGGATTGAGCCGTTTTTATTCAAACAAATGCACCACGCCAATGCCAAACATACTTATGCCATGATGACAGAGTACTTTGCTTTATTTGCATCGGTGGTGGCGCTTGGGATTATTGCCAATATTTCATGGCTCAAACGGTTATTTATCACCGATCCCAGTTATTGGACAGCGATTAATATCGTACCGATTATCGTCATTGCGAACCTATGTTTTGGGATTTATTACAACCTATCAACTTGGTATAAGGTAACTGACCGTACTGGGATTGGCTCAGCCATCTCATGGCTTGGGGCGGGACTGACTATTTTGCTTCATATGCTGTTTTTAAAACAATACGGCTTTATGGTGTCGGCGTGGGTGACGCTTTTTGTTTATTTCCTCATGATGATAGTATCGTACGCGCTTGGACAGCATTTTTATCCAATACCTTACCAAACCAAAAAAATCGTTTTCTTTTTGGGCACGCTGATGCTGTTTAGCGTGATAATCGTCAGTGCTTTTCAAATGAATTTTTGGTTATCCAATACCTTATTACTGGTCTATATTGGCTTAATCGGCTATAGCGAGCGCGCGCTGTTAAAAGGTTTGGTAAAGGCAAAAGCGTCATGATTGAGGCTCAATAATATTTTAATGGGTCCCAGTATTTAATTTAGCCAAATTACCCTTATATCAGTTACTAGTCGCCATTGATTCACCTTGCGCAAAAAAGTTTGCTATAGTAACAGCAGGAGAATCAATGAATTGCTACTTACCTGTGATAGACATGGGTAAGTCATCTCATGAGAAGGAGTTTTTCATGCAACAATCAAGTACACCGCAAGCAACTACCCAGCTAGCCAATCCTCTATTAGCGAATAATGAGCAACTGATAGCAGTGTCTGCCAAAGATATTGTTAAACAACATCTCGATAAGCTCGGTATACCCCAAGATATTGAGATTGATGATGCCGAATTTGCAGAAAAAAAACAGCGCATTGCCGATTTGTTAGAACAGCATAATGCCACGTTGATTGCTCACTACTACACCGACCCAAAAATCCAAGCAATTGCCGAAGCCACTGGCGGTATCGTGTCGGATAGTTTAGAGATGGCAAGGTTTGGGCGTGATAGTGATGCTGATGTGCTGATTGTTGCAGGCGTCAAATTCATGGGCGAGACCGCTAAAATCCTAAGTCCTGCAAAAACGGTATTAATGCCAACGCTAGAAGCCACTTGCTCACTAGATTTGGGTTGTCCGATTGAAGACTTTAGCGCGTTTTGTGACCAGCATCCTGACCGTACTGTGGTGGTGTATGCCAACACCTCAGCGGCTGTTAAAGCGCGGGCAGATTGGGTGGTGACATCGAGTATCGCGGTTGAGCTCATTGACCATCTAGACACCCAAGGTGAAAAAATCATTTGGGCGCCTGACCAGCATTTGGGGCGTTATATTCAGCAAAAAGTGGGCGCAGATATGCTACTGTGGGATGGCGCTTGTATCGTGCATGAAGAGTTCCGTAGCCGCAGCCTAAAAACTATGAAAGAGATGTACCCCGATGCGGCGGTGCTAGTGCACCCCGAATCGCCGATTGAGATGACCCAAATGGCAGATGCTGTGGGTAGCACCAGTCAGCTGATTAAAGCGGCGCAAACCCTGCCGCACAAGATGTTCATCGTCGCCACGGATCGCGGTATTTTTTATAAAATGCAGCAAGCGGCACCAGATAAGGTGTTTATCGAAGCGCCGACGCGTGGCGAAGGTGCAACCTGTCGTTCATGTGCGCACTGCCCGTGGATGGCGATGAATGATTTAGACCAAATCATCCATGCACTGGAGAAAGTAGGCACGCCTGACGCCGTACCGCACGAGATTTTTGTTGATGCGCAGCTAATCGAACAAGCTAAAAAACCCCTAGATCGCATGTTGGCGTTTGGCGCCACGCTCAAAAAATAGACATTAAAAACCATTGTCTGTTTTTAAAATATTGAAAAAAGTTGTTGACAGCCTAACTAACTTGCTTTAATATACGCACCACTTAGCGATGATGGCCTTTAAGCTCACTATTGCTAAGGTATTGAAGTAACAATTAAAGCCTAGTTAGGCAATCGGAGTGTAGCACAGCTTGGTAGTGCACCTGGTTTGGGACCAGGGGGTCGAAGGTTCGAATCCTTTCACTCCGACCATTCATTCTTTAAACTTACCCAAGTTGAAAAGATGAATCAAGAGCCGAGCAGGCTTTTTTTATGCGCCTGTAGCTCAGTTGGATAGAGCACCCGCCTTCTAAGTGGGTGGTCACAGGTTCGAATCCTGTCAGGCGCGCATTTTGCTAGTCTGTAAAACCTACCTTATGGCGGATGTAGCTCAGTTGGTAGAGCCCCGGGTTGTGATCTCGGTTGTCGTGGGTTCGAGTCCCATCATTCGCCCCATATTTTAAAAAAGCCCCTAATTCAATGAATTAAAGGCTTTTTTTATGCCTTATCTATTTATCGCGTTTGCAAATTTGTTATAAAAAACAACGTTTGGGCTACACTTTTTTAGGATGAACAATTATCTACTCTATATACTAGGGTCATATAGTGTACTAGAAGATAAGCTCGTAAAGATAAATTGCCAATAGCGTAACTTTACCTGATGGAAACCCTAAAATAAAATGGCGTGAGGCCCTGAATATGAGACGACGTAACGCTATGTTTCATCAACTCGCTGTGAGCAGCTTTGCTATAAGTGCTGGCTTACTTGTTAGCTTACTTGCTAATACTGCCCAAGCGGCTACTAGGCTGCCAAAATCACCTTGGCAATCGCATGCATCACTCAAAAGTAGCCAAGTTAGCCCAATTTATCAACAACAATGGCGACAATCTGATTATAAATATTGCCCAATTTTAGCCATTGCTAATCATTCATCAATCAATATCAAAACTGCACAACCACGCGCTGCCAATTTTTCAGGTGGCTTTGCAGTGGCGTATGATTTGAAGAACTATAAAGGCAAGCCTTTACGCAGTGCTTACGGTGTAGCCAATGCAGGTACCACGTCTAAGCGTGACTTGTACCAGGGCTGGGCATATCGTAAAAACTATGCCGATGGCAGTTATGTGACGCCTGGGCGAGAGGGCAATAACCCACAGGGTAAAATGCTGGCTTACCTCGTGCTGAACAATGGCTGTTTTTATAACATCTGGAGTCAATTAAGTAGTGAGCATTTGCAAAAAATGATAGGTCAATTACGCTATGTCAATTGATAAATCTGCCCTATAAAAAAATAGCGATAAAAAAAGCAACGTTGCCGCGTTGCTTTTTTTGAAAATTGCTTTTTTTCGAATTTGTTTTTTTGAATTTGATTTTTTTAAAGTGGCTTGTTTCAAATTTCCTTGTTTTAAGCAAAGTCATGCAAAGAAATTTTCTAGCACCTTACGCTGACTGCTTTGCCAGTGTGACCAGTCTTTGGCAGAGTCCGCCAGTGAGCCCCGCCAGCCTTTGATATTGCCTTTCATGGTAGATAACCGATGTTGGCTGGTGGTATTGAGCAGTGTCGGCTGTTTTTGCAAACGCTCAAGCGCGACCAAGGCAGCAGGGCGGTCATTACACAATAGTCCCATATCGCAACCTGCCGTTAAAGCAGCGGCAATACGGTCACCTGCATCACCTGCAACATGTGCCGCTTTCATCGACAGGTCATCGGAGAACAATACCCCATTAAACCCTAATTTGCCACGAATAATTTGCTGCAGCCAAATCGATGAAAACCCTGCAGGTTTGTTATCAACTGTGCTAAATACCACATGAGCGGGCATGAGTGCATCCAGTAGCGGCTTGTTGCGAATAAATGGCTGCATATCGTATTGGCGAATCTCATCATAACTGCGCTCATCGGTGGCATCATCCACATGAGAATCAGGGGCAACTGAGCCGTGACCGGGAAAATGCTTGCCCGTGGTTGCCATTCCGGCAAGCTTCATGCCTCGCATGAATTCAGCAGATAAGGCGGTGATTGCAATCGGATGTACGTGAAACGCGCGATCACCAATCACGCGGCTAACCCCATTGATATCAAGTACAGGCGCAAAACTAAAATCAATCCCAACTGCTAGTACTTCGCTTGCCATCAAATAGCCTGCGCAATAAGCAAGATCAAGCGCAGTGATAGGGTCATGCTCAAACCTTTCACCGAGTTTACCCATAGCAGGTAGCGGCGAAAAACCCGCGCGCAAGCGAGCGACACGTCCACCTTCTTGGTCAACCGCAATTAGAATATTGGGTTTGATGGCACGCATACTATCAGTCAATTCGCGCACTTGCTCAGGGCTTTCTACATTGCGTCCAAACAAAATCACGCCGCCAACTTCCGGTTGGCGTAGCAGTGCTTCATCTGCTAGGCTAAGCGCTGTGCCTTCAATATCGAGCATGAGTTGACCGACTGCTTGCATGCGGTAATCCTTGTGGGTATTGCTTGCCATCAACTGTTAGGTAACTTTAGTTTGAGGCAGAAAAATTTTGAAAAAACATAGCATACGCTTTTTTTGATAAAAATGCGACTAGCTTACGGGCGATTATTATTAGCGAATATTACTGACGGTTGAGCCGTGATGGTGGCGGCAACAAACTGATATCACTCACCCGACAAGGATTAATATCAATCCCGCCACGGCGTGTGTACCATGCGCGTACCATGAGTGTTTTTGGCGCAAAGGCTTGTGTTAAATCACTAAAAATCTGCTCCACGCATTGTTCATGAAAGCCATTATGCTGACGAAAGCTCAAAATATACTCAAGCAGTCCTGCTCGGTCAATCGGTTGGCTATCTATCTGAATCTCCAGTGTTCCCCAATCTGGCTGATTGGTGACAGGGCAGTTTGAGCGCAGCAGATGCGAATGCAAAATTTGTAACTGGCTATCCGAGGCGCCTTGATGGGCAACGGTCAAACTTGAAGGATCGACATCACTGACAATGGCGATTTTTTTATCGCTACTATCCAACGCGTTATCAATGCAATCACCCTGTGGCGCGCTGATGGGTAAGCTATTTGCGATGTTTACTTCAAAAATCTCAAGCGTCACATCGGTTTTTAGACAAGCCGATAAGTCTTTTTCCACCGTTGCTTTAACAGCTTGTTGATTGTCAAATTCAGTGAAATTTAGGCTATTAAAATACAGTTTGAGCGATTTTGATTCGACAATATAGTCCGATGTGGCAGGGATGGCAAGGCGCGCCATTGCCACCTGTGAAATGCCTTGCGAATTCAGCCAAGACATCTCAAAAACCTGCCACCAGTCCATGCCAATACTTAAGGCGTCAGCAGGCAGCGCTAGGTTTGCTCGTCCTAATGCGCGGGGAATGGGGTAGAGCATATCGGGGGCGTAGGTTTTTGGATAGCTGGTGGATTGACCCAAAATACCGTGAGTTTCAAGTGGTTTCATATTTTTTTAATTTAACTAAGTTATCTAAGTTATAAACGAACGCGTGAGCCATCTGCTAAAAGATAATACGCAATGCCATAAAATATCGCGGTAAAAATCCCAATCGCCACCAAAGATGACCATACATTGACATCTGAATGACCCAAAATACCATAGCGAAAAGCATTGACCATATAAACAATGGGGTTGAGTAGCGATATGTTTTGCCAAAATCCTGATAAATCTTTAAGTGAATAAAACACACCGCCCAAATATGTCAAAGGTGTCAACACAAAACTGGGTACGATGGAAATATCATCAAACGAGCGCGCAAATACCGCATTAATCATACCGCCCAGCGAAAATAATGCTGAGGTCATCACCACAGTAAAAATCGTGACAAATGCATGCACCAGTGATAACTGAGTAAAAAACAACGCGAGCACCGTCACAATCGCGCCAATGGTCAATCCCCGAAACAAACCGCCTGCGATAAAGCCCAGTAAAATGGTATGTTTAGAAATCGGACTGACCAGCATTTCTTCGATATTACCATGAAACTTGGTGGCAAAAAAACTCGATACCACATTGGAGTAGCTATTGGTAATCACCGACATCATAATCAAGCCAGGCACGATAAACTGCATGTAGGAGACACCGCCCATATCGCCAACCCGAGCGCCAATCATTTTACCAAAGATGATAAAATACAAACTCATGGTGATGGCAGGGGGCAACAGCGTCTGCGGCCAAATGCGAAGAATTCGGCGGATTTCTTTGACTAACAAGGTGTTAAATGCAACCAACTGGTGCTGAAAATCCATGTTAATTCTCCAATTTTTCAGTCAAATTGTTTTCAACAATCCCCAAAAACAGCTCTTCAAGGCGATTGGCTTTGTTACGCATACTGGCTACCTGAATATTTTGAGCAGTTAACTGGGCAAAGACGTCATTTAGACTGTCGCCTTTTTTGAGTGTGACTTCAAGGGTCAACGGGTCTGGCTGCTTGGTTTTTACCACATTGGTTAACGCAATGGGTGCGGGATAAGGTTGCGCCAAATCAAACACAAAGCTTTCCACATCAAGGCTGGTAAGCAAACTTTTCATATCGGTATTGATACGAATTTCACCCTGGTCAAGGATAGCAATGTTTTTACACAGCTGCTCAGCTTCTTCTAAATAATGGGTGGTTAAAATAATGGTCGTACCTTCTTCCGTGTTAATTTGCTGCATAAAATCCCACATCGAGCGGCGCAGTTCAATATCCACCCCTGCAGTCGGCTCATCCAAAATCAGCAGTTTGGGACGGTGCATTAAAGCACGCGCAATCATCAAACGGCGTTTCATGCCGCCAGAGAGCATACGCGCTTTGTCGTCGCGTTTTTCCCAAAGCCCCAATGCTTTTAGGAGTTTTTCGGCACGCGGGCGAGATTCCTTGGCAGGTATACCAAAATAGCCCGCTTGGGCAATCAAAATATCTTCGATTTTTTCAAACTGCATAAAGTTAAATTCTTGCGGCACCACGCCTAAGAACTGCTTGGCTTTGGCAGGCTGTTTAAGCAAATCTACCCCAAAAATTTCTACCGAGCCTGAGGTGGGTTTAAATAGCGAGCTGATAATACCAATCGTGGTGGATTTACCCGCACCATTGGGACCAAGGAGGGCAAAAAATCCACCTTGGGGTACGGTCAAATCAATGCCTTTGAGTGCGGCAAAACCATTTGGGTAGGTTTTGGTGAGATGGGTAATTTTTAGAGCAGGGATGGTAGTGTCAAAGTTTGCCATAGCAATGCAGGTTCTGGTTAAAGGTGAGACCTTAATGGGGATGGGTTGGACAGTTTAAAGATTTGCGTGAACTAAGTTAAGTTAAATTATATCAATGATACAATTAAAAAAGCCTATCAGTTGATAGGCTTCATCTGGGCTAAAAATGATTATTTGGCTTGAGACACCATATAATCAACCGCGTTGGTCACTTCCACATCTAGCAAATCAGCGTTACCGCCTTTAGCTGGCATGGCATTAAAGCCTTGTAGCGCGTGTTGGTGAAGGGTAGCGGTACCTTTAGCGATACGGGGACCCCAAGCGCCTTTATCACCAAATTTTGGTGCACCTAACAGACCTGCAGTATGACAAGTATGGCACACACCTTCATAAATTACTTTGCCTTCACGTGGTTTATCTGGATCAGCGGCACCCAATGCAGCGGCAATAGTGATATCACACTCTTTACCTTCAAAACAAACTTTACCTTGTGGGGCAATACGTGCGATTAGATTTGGGTATAATGCAACCAATTTTGCAACTTGAGGTGGGTCTTCAGGTGCTTTTTCTGCTTCCTTTTTTGCGGGAGCGGCAGAGGATGCAGGGGCTGAAGCAGTTGCAGTACTTGAGGCTGTCGCGGTACTTGAAGCGCTAGCGGTAGCTGATGCCGCTGCGGGGGCACTGGCTTTATCCTCAGCTTGGCTGACAGCGATACCCGCAAGACTTAGCATAGTAATCGCTGATAACATCACTACTTTTTTCATTCGTCACGTTCTCTCAAACAGGTGAATTAAATTATCGTAATACTTTTGAAACGGACAATATGAGCCATTAGATTGCTCGATTGTATCCGTTGATGCGATAAATGTTACATAGATTTATTTTCCATACTATTATAAGGGAAAATTATCTGAAAAAGCTATGCTTATTTGATATGTGCTATCAACTTTGCCGAGCAGTTTTTGGCAGTAATTTTGATGATTTGCTTATTGCACGAAAAGTTTGCTAAAATAGCCCACTGCTTTTTTTCAATGCCAATCAAAGCGTTCGTAGCTCAACTGGATAGAGTACAGGTCTCCGAAGCCTGTGGCGTGGGTTCGAGTCCCGCCGAGCGCACCATTTTCTTGATTTAATCCTTAATCTAAAACATTAATTTTATTGATAAATTCACTATCATCTGCTTTTTAGTTTACCTCATTGTCATTGATTGTTTTATCCTTGATAGCAAGTTTGTTGAATCTATTAATTGAGCAACCATTAGATTGAATGATAAAACGGTTTATCCCCATTGATAGTCGCACGGTGCATGACACGATGTACCGTATCGCCATAATCATGGGTCGCATAGTGCTGAGTAGCTCGATTATCCCAAAACGCAATGTCATCATTTTGCCAGTGCCATCTTACCGTAAACTCAGGTTTGCTAATATGTTGGAATAAAAAGTTGAGTACCGATTTACTTTCTGAGTCGGACAATTCATTTATCTTTGTGGTAAAGCCTTCATTGACAAAAATCAATTTTTTACCGGTGACAGGGTGGGTGCGAATGACAGGATGCACTACAGGCGGATTGTCAATTTGCGCTTGTTGCCACTGAGCAAAGCCCTCGGGGGTATTGCCAAATCGCTCTTGCGGGAAGGATTGAATAATATTGTGCGTTGCCGTCAACCCTGCCAAAAAAGCGCGAAACGCAGGTGATAAATTATCGTACGCCGCATAGCTGCTTGACCATAGCGTATCACCACCAAAGCTTGGAACTTGTTTGGCTGCCAAAATACTGCCAAGCGGTGGCGTTTCGCTAAAAGTCACATCAGTATGCCAAATGGCATTGTCTCGCAAATCGGTTTTATGATTATCAAGCAGTACAATCTCTGGCTGGTTATCGGCTTGGGGGAAAATCGGGTGAATATGCAGTGAGCCAAATTGACGCGCAAAATCCGCTTGTTGTTTTGGGGTAATTGCCTGTTTACGAAAGAATAAGACTTGATGCGTCAATAATGCTTGCTCAATTTCGTGTTGTTGAGTCTCTACCAAAGGTTGGCTAAAGTCGACACCTGTCACCACCGCGCCAATATTTGGGGTGATTTTTTCGATTGTTAACGTGGTCATGATGATCTCCAAATTGTTCAGTTATCACTTGTTATAGCTGTTTTAATATTTGCCGTACCAAGGGGCAAGATTGGCTTGTAATTTTCTTAATAAAATTTCTAAAATAAACGCAATCACCGCAATAATTATAATCCCTAGAACGACAATATCCGTCGATAGAAACTGCGCGGCTGACTGAATCATAAAGCCTAACCCTTTAGTTGCAGCCACCAATTCAGCTGCCACCAAAGTCGACCAACCTACACCCAGCCCAATACGAATCCCTGTTAGGATATGCGGTAAAGCCGATGGCAATGTCACATGCCAAAGTAATTGCGATGGGGTTGCACCGAGCGATAGCGCGGCAAATTGGCGGCTTTTATTAACGGTCAAAATACCCTGCAATGTTGAGATAATAATCGGGGCTAAAATCGATAAAAAGATAAGCGTGATTTTGGTCAGCTCACCAATCCCTAACCAAATCACCAATAATGGCAAATAAGCGAGCGGGGGAATTGGGCGATAAAACTCGAGCAACGGGTCAAAAATAGCCTGAACTGTGCGATTGGTTCCCATCCAAATAGCGATAGGCACACCCACCACCACTGCCAAAACCAAGGCAATAAATACCCGTCCTAGGCTAGCAAAGGTATGCTGTATCAAGGTTGCCGACATATAGCCTTCGGTGGAGACTTTGACAAACTGTTGCCACACACTGGTAGGATTTGGCAAAAATAAACTTGGCACCAGTCCTGTCGCAGTCACCGCCCACCAAATCGCCAATGCAGTAACCACACTGATAAACCCCCAGACTACCCCATGATGTTGGGATACAAAAGATGAGGCAGGGGTGGGGCGTGTTGTCATGGTAGTCTCAATAACGGCTGCGGTTGGCGCTGACTGATGGTCGATTGGTTTATCAGCGGGGTGAGTTGCGGTATCAATCTTAGAAATTGTTTGGCTCGTCATGACCTAATTCCTGTTAAATTATTATGATGAATTGGCGCAGTTTTAGCAGCTGTCAAATACGACCCGCCACAATTTGCTGAAATAACTGTTCTCGCCATTCAATAAACTCACGGTCTGATTTTATGGCGCGCGTGCTTTGTCCTTGGGCAAAGCGTTGGCTAAAAGTCGGCTGGTAATGGTGCAGAATTTTTCCTTGACCCATCACCACCAAGTCGGTTGCCAAAAATAACGCTTCTTCAATATCATGCGAAATCAACAATATTTGTCGTTTGCTTTGTTGCCAAATATTGAGCAGTAGTTCTTGCATGGATTCGCGCATAAAAGCATCGAGGGCGGCAAACGGCTCATCTAGTAATAACATTTTGGCTTTTGATGCCAATACGCGGGCAATGCCCACACGTTGTTGCATCCCGCCTGATAATTCCCAAATCGATTTTTCGGCAGCGTTTTCTAGTCCTACCCATTGCAAAATTTGCTCGGTTTGTTTGGCTTGCGTTTTGGCATCGACCCCTGCTAATTTGCCGGCAAAACTGACGTTGTCAGCGACATTGAGCCAAGGGAATAACGCATGGTTTTGAAATACCACCGCTCTATCTACACTGGGTTTGGTAATGGCTTGACCGTCTAGGCTTAACGCGCCTTGGGTCACAGGAATAAAGCCTGCAATGCTGTTGAGCAAAGTGCTTTTACCGCAGCCTGATGCCCCCAGCACCACACAAAAACTTTGCGCTGCCAATGATAAGTTCACCTTATCAAGTGCCAAGGTGGGATGGCTATTGGACTGGGTAGTTGGATACTGTACGCTTAAATTTTCAATCACTAATCCGCTCATGCTATCTCATTCCTTATTAAGCCTTGCTATTACTTGCTATCCAAATATTGATTGGTGACAAAATCTGAATAATCAGCTAATACAGTATCCACCTTGCCTTGTGACTTAAGAAATTCAGCCGTTTTGCGGATGTTGTCAGCAAATGGTTTTTGTAGCAAAGTCTGCTGTTCACTGACGGGTAGATAACGATTGCCTGCCAGTAGGGTGCTGATATCGCTCGGTGTTGAACCGGTAATTTGCGCAATTTTTTGCACGTTGCTAGCATTACCAATAAAGGCTTTAGGGTCTTGGCTATATTTACCGGTGGCATCGGTGCTGATTTTGACGAACTGTTTTAAGAAGTCAGGATTTTTTTGGGCAAAATCTTTACGTGCCACCCATAAGTCATAGGTCGGACTACCCCAGCTAGCCACTTCTTTTGAAGTCGTCAAAACATGCCCAGTGGCTTTGACTTTACTTAAAACAGGCTCCCAAACATACGTGGCATCAATATCTCCTCGCTCCCAAGCCGCATTGATTTCCGGTGGACGAAGGTTAATAATGGTGACTTTGTTTGGGTCAATGTTCCAATGCTTCAGCGCGGCAAGTAAGCTGTAATGGGTGGTAGAAACATAGGGCACGGCAATTTTTTTACCGATTAAATCTTGCGGTGTTTTGATATTACTAGCATTTCTGACGACCAAGCTTTCCGCTTCACCGATTTCACTGGTCACCAAAAAAACTTGAAGCGGTACGCCTTTGGTGGCAGCGGCTGCCAGTGGACTTGAGCCGATATTGCCAATATCAATGCTGCCGGCACTGATGGCAGCAACGACGTCTGCACCGGTATCAAACTTTCGCCAATTGATATCACGCTGCGTGGTTTGTTCATAGGTTTTGTCGGCTTGAGCAAGTTTGGCTGGGTCAACCCCCGTTTGATAAGCAATGGTAACGGCTTGCTTGCTATCCGCGGTTGATGTGTTGCCTGCTGCGGATGCGCTGTTGGGCGTTGCTTGATTTTGCGATTGTGTTGATGATTGAGAATTCGATTGAGAATAAACATAGCCCGCGCCAATCGCCATAATTCCTGCGGTCAATCCTGCCGCGAATAATTTATTTTGCTTAGTCATTTTTACCCCTTAATTCATCATAGATATTCTATATGTGAATTATTATGTAAAAACCTGTATATTCTGTAAAATAATATTAACAATATTATATTTTCTAAAATGGAATAATACTGTGTGTTTGCCAATCGCCCTATAACTAAGCTAACCAGAAATAAGCTGACCATTCGTATATAAAATTCGCTACAATATTGCCTTTGATAGTTAATACACTAAAAATCGGGCAATACCATGACAACCAATCTTTCTCAACTGTCACCCACTGCTGTTTGGCAATGGTTTGATCAAATTTGTGCTATTCCACATCCTACTTTTTATGAACACGCATTGGGTGACTTTATTGTTCAAACAGTTCAAACCCGCGGACAGCAATACGGGTTAACGGTCAAAAAAGATGAAAAAGGCAATATTTTTATCTATAAGCCAGCAAGCGTACAGCTTGATAGCAATATGGCAAACCATCCTGCGGTGGCTATCCAAGCGCATTTTGACATGGTGGCACAAAAAGGGGAAACCACCAACCATGATTTTATCACCGACCCTATCAAGCCTATCATTAAAGACGATTGGGTTTGGGCAAGCGATACGACGCTTGGAGCAGATAATGGTATTGGGCTTGCTATGGCATTGGCGGTGGCGTTTAGTGATGATATTGTCCATCCACCGCTTGAATTGATTTTAACTTGTGAAGAAGAAATCGGCATGGGCGGCGTCCAAGCGATTCACCCTGAGTGGCTGACCGCACCTGCGATGATTAACCTTGACTCAGAAGATGAAGGTGAGCTGTTTATTGGCTGTGCTGGCGGGCGTGATGCCACATTCCAGTTAACTTCCTCGCTCATTACCGTAACCGAAGATGTCACGCCGATGGTGATTAAGGTGAGCGGTTTACAAGGTGGGCACTCTGGCATTGATATTCATAAAGGCTTAGCCAATGCTAACTTATTACTGGCGCGCGTGCTGGCAAGCCTGTTTGGTTCATCGCCTTTTTATTTACAACACTGGACAGGTGGGGTACTGCGAAATGTGATTACGCGTGAAGCCTCTGCGGCGGTGTTGGGTGATTTTGAGCGTATCAGCCAGTTGCTTCCTACTATCTTGCAAACGTTACAAGCTGAATATAAAATCACGGAACCCAACCTCACCGTGACTGTTGAAAAACTAGTAGCCACGGACGCGTTGTCACCTGACGCTGCCAACCTGTCCGCTCTTAGTATAGCCGACAGTCAGCGTGTGCTTAATTTGCTGCGTAGCCTACCCAATGGCGTGATACGGATGAGCGATAGTTTTGCCGGCGTGGTAGATACATCAATTAGCACGGGCGTGGTAAAGCTTAGCCAAACTCATGACAATAATCACACCGCCACCCTTGAGATACGTTGTCTGATGCGATCTTTGGGTGAAACCCCAAAAGATGACATCGCCCAGCGGCTACAAGCTTTAGCAGATTTGGCAGGCGCAGCGCTAGAGTTAAGCGATGATTATCCAGGCTGGCAACCTGACCCAGATTCCAAGCTATTGGCAGTGGCAAAATCTGTGATGGCGAGTCATTTTGCAGGCGAGCCAAAACTGCAGGTGATTCATGCCGGTCTTGAATGCGGCATATTTAAAGGTAAAGCGCCAAACATGGACATGATTTCTTTTGGTCCAAATATCCGTGCGGCGCACTCACCCAAAGAGCGCGTAGAAATCGCCAGCGTGGCAAAAACTTGGCAGGTGCTATTAGACTTATTAAAAGTCTTGTAATGGCTAATGATTGCTTATGCTGCTATCACAGTTGTGAAAAAATGTCGTTGCTAAGGTTTTGAATTTAAGGTTTTAAATCTAGGGTTTTGAGCCTATTTTCTTACACAGCGATACATAGAAAACCCTTGAAAATACTGATTTTCAAGGGTTTAGTTTATAGGGATATTAGATTTTAATGCTTGTTATGCCGATGTTTTGGCACTGCTCAACACGCGTCTGGCTAGTATCACAATAGCCAATACAAATGCCAATAACCCTAGCCATTGGGCAATGTTGTCCCAATTGGCAAGTTTAAGCGCGAGCGGTGCATCTGAGCCGCCCGTCGTGACTGACGCGGCAATAATAAACGCCATAATAACACCAATCAAGCTTTCGCCCACAATTAACCCTGCAGCAAATAACGTACCTTTGCGCTCTGCAAGCTTTAAGTTGCGCTCACGTTGCGCCGCTGCACTGTTTTTGGTGATACGGTTTTTAATCCACCATGCCAACACCGAGCCTATAAAAATCGGCATATTAATGGTAGGTGGCAAATAAATGCCCATACCCACTGCCAATACTGGCAAGCTGTATTTACCCGCTGAAGTTTTGCGTAATAAAGTATCAGCGACAATCAGTACCGCACCAATCAGCACACCGATAAGGATAAAGTCCCAGTTCAAATTATGCGCGAAAATCCCTTTGGCAATCGTAGTCATCAAGGTTGCTTGCGGTGCGCCCAAGGCTTGCGAGGCATCCATATCAGGGCGAGGCAATGCCCCAGTAAAGCCATAAGCTTTGTACAGTAGTTCTAAGATAGGGGAGATTACCAATGCACCTACCACGACACCAATCATTAAGGCAACTTGCTGACGCCAAGGTGTGGCTTTTACCAAGTAACCCGTTTTTAAGTCTTGCAAATTGTCATTTGAAATCGTCGCCACACATAATACCGCCGAACCACAGAACAACGCCAACGCGGTGACAAATTTGCCATCGCCCGTGGTTAACAATTGTGGATAGGCATTGCCAACAAGCAATAAAATAAGCGAAATCACCACAATCGAGATAATACCAATACCTGAAATTGGGCTAGACGACGATCCAACCAAACCCGCCATATAACCACACGCTGCCGCTACCAAGAAACCAATGATAAAGGTGACCGCGGTACAAACCAATACTAGGAGCCATGCCAAACCCGCTGGCAAGCTTGCATCCGCCACAAACTGATAGAAACTAACCGCCAATAACAACGTCATTACCACCGTCCAGCCGATCATAACCTTGGGCGATAAATCCTGCTCCATACGACTGAGGTTTGATGAATTGCCACCTTTGAGCGCCTGCATGGAAATTTTTAATCCCTCAATCATTGGCTTCATAAGCGTGAGTAGCGTCCAAATTGCGGCAACACCAATGGTACCTGCACCGATAAAACGGACATTTTCCTTCCAGATTTTCATGGCAAATGCCGACATTTCCACGTCACTGGGCTGAGGCGTCATGCTCGTCAATATCGGTACCGCTGCACCCCAAGCAATAATGATACCCAGCAAAATAGCAATACCGCCCGCTACGCCAACTAGGTAACCTGCCCCAAGGAGCGCCAAGGAAAACCCCATGGGTAATTGGGTAATCGCCGATCCTGCTTTAAACCAGTAGCCTGCCGAATCTGCCAATACCCTAAGTCCACCGGTCAAAAACGCGACAATGCCTGATAACGCGCCACCAATCACAATATCCTTGGCACCTGTTGAGGCATCTGACTGAGCGGGGGTATCATCTGCGGTGTCCTGTTCGCCTGCCCGCAAAATTTCAGCAGCGGCAACGCCTTCAGGATAGGGCAAATCACTGTTAACCACCATCGCATAGCGAAGTGGAATAGTAAAAATCACCCCCAAGATACCGCCAGCGATACATAAAATAGTGGTTTGCCAAAATGGAAACCCTGTCCAGTAACCGAGCATTAATAACGCTGGCAAGACAAAGATAATGGACGATAAAGTACCTGCCGCCGAAGCTTGGGTTTGTACAATATTATTTTCAAGAATATTGCTATCTTTGGCAAATTTTAAAACCGCCATTGATATCACCGCCGCCGGAATGGACGAGGCAAACGTTAACCCGACTTTAAGTCCAAGATATACATTGGACGCAGTAAAGATGACAGTGATTAATGCCCCAAGAATAATGCCCCTTAGCGTCAATTCTTTGTGATTGGCATACATATCACCGATAGGCTGAACTTGCATGGGCAAATCTCCATGTAAAAGCAAAAGTTAATGGTGAGTAAAAAAAAGCTTATGGATTATACTGCGTTTTATGGCTAAAACAATAATTTTTATCTAGTACCCTAACCCTTGAAACATCGAAACACTACGGGTCTGAATAGGGCTATCATTGTGTAGCAAACGTTGTTTGGCAAATATTGTTTGGCAAAGCACGCCAATAAGAGTTGCCCCTCATGCGTATAGATATAAGATACCTAGGTGATTGGTAAAATAATAAGTCTTACCTACTAAACAAAGAAAAGTTAAGCAAAGATAAGTAGTCAAGCATATCCTGCAGTGGCAGCCAGGGTTTATTTAGCGAGATAGATTAAAATTTTGCATCATCTGCTATATAATTCTTGCTACACACTCAGCATGTTATATCTCAATGACAATCGATTACAGTTGTATGAAGATTTGCTAATGGAAATTGAATGATTTTAAACCCCAGTAATACCCCGTTTTCAATTTGGTTGGCAGAAGGGCAGTCAAGCCAGCGTGACATGCTACGTGCCATGCAAGCCATGAAATGCCAATATAACTTACCGATGACCATCGTGGCATCCCATCGACAACCACGACCAGAAATCTTAAACTGTGCCGACATAGCGTACCAAGAGCCATCCGAGCCAAGTGAGCGGGTTGGGTTTGTACTTGAACAGGCCAAAAAGCACAATAGCAAAGTGGTACTCACAGGGCGCAATAGCCAAGATTACGAAGCCAGACGTCAAGACTTCAAAGCAGCCGGTATTCGGTTATTGACAGGCGCAACTGACACAGCCACGCTTGAATTAATGGATGATAAAGCCGCTTTTACCGCCTTTTGCCAGCAACATGACATCCCTGTGGCAAGTGGCTGGCAGTTTGCTAATGCAGATGAGTTAATGGCACTGCTAGCCTTGCATGGTGGGCAGCCGTTATGTGTAAAACCCGTTAAAGGCATATTTGCGCAAGGGTTTTGGCGACTCGATACGGGAGCGGTTGAGGCGTGGGATAGTTTTGAGCATTTATACTTTACCGATGCTAAAAAAATTCATCTTGCACAATTTTTACACGCTTATAACCATAGCCAAATGATAACTGACAAACCCATTGCCATGCTATTGATGCCCTATCTAGCAGGCAAAGAATACTCGATTGATGTGGTATGTGAGACAGGGGAAGTGTTAGCCGCAGTGACGCGCTACAAAGAAGGCAGTGAGCAGCATGTGGGCTATGACGAGACAGTGATGGAACTTGTCAAGCATCTGGTAGCAGCCCTAAAAGCCGATGGTATTGTGAGCATCCAAACCAAGGCTGATGAAAATGGGACGCACAAGGTACTGGAAATCAATAGCCGCGCGTCAGGTGGTATTGGTTATACCGATCATGCCTTTGATAACGGCACGATGAATTTAACCCAATTAGCTTTTGCCTATTGGTCAGGCTGTATTGCCAAACCACATCTGGCAGCGGTACGTGATACCATCACCCCTTGCATCGTGCGCCCGCTGATGACCAGTGTCAAAATCGGCTAACGCAAAAATAACAGGACAACAGACGCCATGACTGAGCAAAAAACCATTTCGTTATCGCGTGGCGAGCTTACTTTACGTTATCAAACCAGCGCTGATTATCAGCTTGATGAGTTGTTGGGGTTTGCTGAGCGTATCAATCCCAAGCGCGCATTTTTGTTTGTATCCAAAGTATTGGGGCGACATATTCCGGTATCCCCCGATAAGATGCGACAAGCCTTCACCCAGTTGGCAACTCTCATACCCGATGATTTGCCCGAGCCAATTGTGGTAATTGGCATGGCTGAGACCGCAGTCGGACTGTCGGCAGGGGTGCATCAAGTGCTGCAGGCGCGTTATCCGCAGGCTATTTTGCTCAACTCGACGCGGCATGCACAGGCAGGAGAGCTTTTCACCACGTTTAGCGAAGATCATAGTCATGCCAGTGTGCATTTGATTTACCAAAGTGATGACAGCACGCTACAAGCGAACGTTGAAAACGCCAAAACCTTGATTATGGTCGATGACGAAGCCTCCACAGGTAATACCTGTCAAAATGTGGTCAACGCCCTGCGTCAAGCAGGAATGAGTAAGCTTGAGCAAGTGCATTTGGCGACGCTGGTTGATTGGTCACTGGGCAAAAAACTGGGCAAAAAACTGGGGGAAACGGATAGTAATATTTTTAATGACATCGCCTTTTTTCGCCATCATCTGCTGGCAGGAGATTGGACGTGGACAGATAGGGTGAATGCGCCCGCGGTTACCATGCCAAATGTGTCAACCACAGAGGCAGGCAGTCAGCCACTGCTGCCTACCGGCAATTGGGGTAGACAACCGACACGCGATAGTACATCAGGATTGGATTTTTTGCTGCAAGGTTTGCATCATACGCTTCGCCAAAGGCAATTGACCCTAGCGTCATTCGCCCATCAAAAAATCTTGGTACTGGGCAGTAATGAGTTTGTTTGGTTGCCGTTGCTGCTTGCCGAACGCTTGGCGCAGTATCAAGCGGATGTCAAATTTTCCGCCTTGACGCGCTCACCCATCGCCATCCATGCTGATAGCGCCGTGACTAGCGTTATCAAGTTCTTTGATCATTATGGCTTGGGCATGACCAATTTTGTTTACAACGTGACGCCTGAGGCGTGGGATTGGGTGCTGTTGTGCGTGGAAACCCCCCAAGATAGCGTGGATGAGATTTGGCAGGGCTTTGATAATGTCATGGTAATTTCACCGAGACTCAAAACCTGACACCCGAAATCTGATACCCAAAATCTGATACCCAAAATCTGACAAACGAATTCCGAAAGCTAATCAACCACAAGAACGATAAAAGTTAAGTTTGATAAAAATGAGTGTGAATGACCGATTTTTTTAAACCCGAAGCGCGTTTTTTTGAATCAAAAGTCGCGCTAGTCAAACCTTATGCTTTGATGGATTTGGATGATACCTTGTTTCAAACCCAACGAAAAATTGCAGCTTGGCAATTGCCAATGGATGGGTTAGTGGCGGCGACCGTCGATAAGCAGAATGCGCCATTGAGCTTTTTGACCCCAAAGCAGCGCCATTTTTTTAATTGGTTATCCCAATCAACGGAGCTCATCCCCGTCACCGCAAGAGATACCACTGAGATTATGCGCGTGAAACTGCCGTTTGATAGTTGGCAAGTTTTGACCCATGGTGCGGTGATTATCGAGCCATCGGGGCAGATTTGTGCGCGTTGGCAGCGGCTAATGGCAGGGCAGTTGGTGGCGCTACAAGCCAAACTGACCCAGCTTATGGCGCGATTGGCAGGGTTTGAAGCACTACGCATAACCCCACATTATGAACATTTTATAGTAGACAATAACGCGGCGGATTTGATGGTATATGTCGCCATCAAACATCAGCATAAAGACCACGATGCTTTGCTGCAGTTTGCGGCACAGCTGCCGAGCCTGCTAAATGAGGCGGCTGATTTGGACGATGAGTTTTATATCCATGTTAATGCCAATAACTTGGCATTGTTGCCGCACGTCGTCAACAAACATCACGCGATGCGTTTTTTGCTCGATTATCATTTGGATAAAAACCGCCCTTGTTTTGGTTTTGGTGATAGCTTGGCGGATTTGCCGTTTTTACAATTATTGGACTGGTATGGCACGCCCAATCGAGGGCAACTGCATGATGCTATCAGTCAAGGGTGTTTATAACCATGACAATTCAGGCGAATTTTTCGGGTAGTTATTTACCTTCTGAGGTTACCTTGCTGCTCGATATCGTCAGTGCTGATAGCGTCAATGATATCAGCCCAACCCAAAAAGAAGCGTTAATCCAATCAGGTCAGCGCCATTATTCAGATATGCTGACGCTTGAAAAGCCGCCCAGCGCCACGCATGAAGCCTTGTACAATCAAGCATTGGCGGCAGGCAAACAGCGCATGGCAAATGATGTCACAAGCCTTGCCTTTAGCTTACATCAGCTATTTCATGCTTGCGTGAGTGCCTCGCAGCCGCTGATATTGGTCAGTCTCGTGCGGGCAGGATTGCCGATTGGGGTATTGCTGCAAAAAGCGCTTAGTGATGCCTCTGCTAGCTATGCGTTAGCCAGTCAGCATTACGGGGTGAGTATCATCCGTGACCGCGGGCTTGACCCGGTTGCCTTGCAATATATTTTGCAGCAACATCCCCATAGCCCGATTGTGTTTGTCGATGGTTGGACGGGTAAAGGGGCTATCTATGGTGAATTGCAACGAAGTTTAGCCCAAATCACTGATAAGCGGCAACAAGCGCAACTGTTTCACCAAGGTGACGGGGTGATTCCACTGGTGACGTTGGCAGATCCTGCTGGGGTGGCTTGGCTATCGGCAAGTAATGATGATTGGCTGATGCCGGCAAGTTTGCTCAATAGCACTGTCTCTGGGCTGATATCGCGTACCCTGTATCGTGAGCCCAGTGATGGACTGCACCAAGCAGTGTATTATGACAAGTTACAGCCTTGGGACCGCAGTGGCGAGTTTATCCAAACCATTGATGCGTTGCGTCAGCAAATACCTTTACCAACGCCGCTAACGGGCAAGTTGTTGCCGACTTTTGCCACCCAGTCTGTGATAGATGACTTAGCGGCGCGCTTTGCCATCAACAATCGCAACCGTATCAAACCCACCATTGCCGAGGCGACCCGCGCGATATTACGGCGCGACCCTGAGTATGTATTGGTCAATGAGATGGCAGACGGACAAGATACGGCATTACTGCGTCATCTTTGTGAGGAAAAAAATATTCAAGTAATTGAAGATACTAGCATTGCACCTTACCAAGCTGTCACCATTATTAAGGACAGAAGCCAATGATAACCGAGTCTTTGCGCTCATCGACCTTGTTGACCGCCCATTTATCCTAATCGCTCTTTTACGCACATTGTACTTTTATGACACTATTACACCCTGTAAATCATTTTTTACCTGCGTCTGTTGCGCCGACTATCAATCCCTATCAGCTGGGCGCAACCTTATATATGCCAGCCACGCGCCAAGATATTTGGCAAATTATTAGCCAGCAAAAATTGGCTGAGATTGACAGTATCGTGATTTGTTTGGAAGATGCGGTAAGTGAAAGTGAGATTCCTGCCGCGCTCGCAAATTTAAAGCAGCTGCTTGCAACATGGGCTCAGCACGCCCAGACGCATGGTTTTGGCGATGAATCGCGTCAAATTTCACCGCGAGCCTCACGCCCGATGGTATTTATCCGACCGCGTAACGCCTTGATGCTCAGCGAGCTTGCTAGTTGGCAGTCGATTGCTTTGGTAGATGGCTTTGTGTTACCAAAAATTGATATGCAAAGCCTTGCTGATTGGCGATTGGCTTGTCAGGCATTGCCATCGACACAGTTATTGATGCCGACCCTTGAGACTCGACTCATCTTTAACCCGATACACAACCAAGAACTGGCGCTAGCGTTTAGCGAAGGGTTTAGCCAGTCGATTTTGGCACTGCGTATTGGCGGCAATGATTTATTTGCCTCGCTGCGCTTGCGTCGTCCGTCTGATGTGACGATCTATCAAACCCCAGTCGGTATACTCATCTATCAGTTAATTGCGTGTTTCGTGCCGCAAGGTTTTTATTTGACCGCGCCCGTGTTTGAATATTTGGATAAACCTACCTTGTTTGCTGAAGAATTGCGGCAAGATGTCGCCTTGGGACTGGTGGGAAAAACCATCATTCACCCTGACCAAATTGCTGCAGTCAAACAAGCTTTTTATGTCAATGACATAGAGCGCAGTCAAGCCACCGCGATTCTTGCTACTGATGCCAAGGCGGTATTCAAGCAAGACAACAGTATGCTTGAGCCAGCCACGCATCGCGCGTGGGCGACCAGTGTCATGCTCCGCGCCAATGTCTAAAAGCTAAGTTTTAACAGCCAATGTCTAACAGTTTGTCACATCAAAGTCAGATAACAAATCACTGACCGATAATTGA
>NZ_DALZSV010000001.1:35519-99966 GCF_032014955.1 Moraxella sp. CTOTU47724 | reverse complement strand
TGTCTAACAGTTTGTCACATCAAAGTCAGATAACAAATCACTGACCGATAATTGAACAAATTTGCGCTATGATGACGGGTTAGCAGATAACAATAATTAATGATAACAATTTAACTGATAATCAGCATCATGGAAACCTATGCAAGCAAACACTCTCCCCAGTCAGTCAGTGACGGTTATTTTTCAAGGTGGTATCAACGTTCACCAGCTAGGGCAGGGCGGTGATGACGGCAGTGATTTTATGGCTAACGTCGCCAAAACCCGAGCAGCATTGCCCCATGCAACCATTGTATTATCGACTTGGGATACGCTTACGTTGCCCACCGAGTTTGACAGCGCCGACAAATTGGGTATCGATCAGCTGATTTTAAACCCAGATCCTGGTGGTCTGCCCAATATCAAATTTGGCTACGACGCCCCTAACAACGTCAATCGACAAATCATCTCCACGCAAGCGGGTCTAAACCAAGTCAGCACCGAATATGCGCTCAAACTACGCACCGATAGCTACTTACTCAATGACAATCTGCTACAATTTTATCGCTATTATACCCAGCAAGTAACGTTACATTCCCAGACCCATTTATCCTCAAAAAGTAAAGCAACCGACTATTCGCCGATTGTAGTGCCTTCGTTTTTTACCATCGACCCCAGCATGTTTGAGCATATGGCGTTTCATATCAGCGATTGGGCGCAGTTTGGCAAGACCGAGCGACTGCAGGCGTTTTGGTCGGCACCGCTGATGAGTAGAGACAACGCCACTTATTTTGAGTCGCATGCACAAGATATCGATGCCAAATTTGCCGACAATACCTTTCGCACGCGGTTGGCTGTCGAGCAGCATATTGCCAGTCATTATGCCAATCAAATCGGCTACGCTGCCACACCGAGCTATTACAATGAGCTCAACGAGCAGATTCTAGACGCGCACAAGGCATTTTTGGCGAGTGAAGTAATTGTGCTTGATATGACAGACTACGGGCTGCGGTTACCCAAATACGAGTGGACATTGACCGATGCTTTTATGGCGATGAACTGCATCAGCCATGATGACTGGTATCAGCTATTTTATCAATATTGGTATCCCAACCAAGTTGACGAAACCCGCTTGGCGCATGCGGATGAACGAGCGGTGATGAAAAGTATCGCCGCGGCAGAGTTTTATCAAAATAGCCCAGTCGATCAACAGCAGATTTTCTCGCGTCTTTATCCCTAAATTCGCTAAATAAAAAAGCTTACCCAACAGATGGTAAGCTTTTTTTCCAACAGTTAAACAATTAAACGCCAATTTTTAAACATCAATCTTTAAACCTCAATCTTTAAACATCAATCTTTAAACCGTGGGCTTTAAGCGCTTGGTATTCATCCGGCGTACCACAAAAATCAATGTCGTCATCCGTGATTTTGACATAGCCGATCCTGCCGCCTTGCGCGATTAATAAATTATACATCGGGGCGATATAATATTCGCCGTTAACCGTCAACTGTTGGGCAATCGCTTGTTGAAACAACGATAGATACTGCTGCTTGGATTTAAAATAATACAAGCCATCACTGCAAAGATTGGAGATACGCTGTTTTTCGGTGGTTTTAATCACCCCGTCATCGTCATCGATGGCGATAAATGACCAATGGTCGCCTTCGCCTTCAAATACTTCTAAATAGCCATCAACGGACTCTACCCAGTCAGGTTTTTCAAACCCATAGCGAAAGGTATCGATGTTAAAAATATAAATCGGCTCATCGTCATCAATACTAGGATTGCCGAGTCCCATTCCGAGTCCTAGCGCTACTGTTTCAGCTTGTCCTGCCGTCTCGCCATCAAGGGTATGAATCATAAAATTGCGCACACCCAAGTGCGTTAATCGCTCAGCAACAAATCGCGGGGTATCATACACATCGCGCACGATAAGCAAAAATAAATCGGTACTAAAATAGCGCTCAAACGACTTGATTGCCAAATCGAATACAATGGTATCGGCAATCGACAATTGATACTTAGGCACCTCAAAGCCTGCCTTAAAAAAACGACTGCTTAGCCCTGCCATCGGAATTACGAACATGTCACTGCCTCCATCACATACATTTTATATAAACGATATGCATTGAGCAGCATGGCGCGCTGGCGATCGGGTCTGTCTGCGTGCAAGGGTAGCATGGATAAGAACAATAACACCACCGCTGGCATGATAGATTCTGTGGTCATGTCATTGACCCAGGTGCCGGCAAAAAATTCTTGCTGGATTTGCTCCAAACGCTTATCAATATCAAATCGTATATCGCTACCGCTAGGGCTATCGATAATTTCATAACGCCCTGCGATGATAAAATCATACATACCAATCACAGAATGGGTGAGCTTGGCTAAATCATAGCTTGCGTTGCCAAAAATACTAAAATTGCCGTTAGAATCCGTGCCCCGTGGGTCAAAAACTTTTACCCGGCGACCGCGCATGTCATACATGATGTTGCTAAAACATAAATCGCCATGCATCACACTCACGGTGTTTGGCAGTGCCAAGGCTTTGTCGATACAGTCCTGCGCAATCTCTAGCGTACTGCCAAGCATCGTTCCATCATATATCACAGCTTTGTTCAAATCGACATCGGCATCATCGGCATACGCATACAAGCGCTTTAAGGTTTTTTTATGGTACAAATCTTCGGCATACGATTTGGCAAACCCTGTTTCGATATGGCGATGCACGTCGGACTGATTGGCCATACTAAAAAATTCTTTTAATAACTGAAAAATATGTTGCCAAAACTCAGTGGTATTTAACCCATGCACATACAACTCATTGAGCGGTAATAATGGCAAGAACTCTAAGCTATAACTAAACTGTCCGTCCACTTGCTGATAATCAATCAACTGCGGGGTAAAACGTCTGAGTGGCGCAGGAATATGGGTGTACCAATAAATTTCCGCTTCAATTTTGTTGTTGTCATCACTGCTTTTGGTGACAATGCCTTCACGAATCTGCAGTGAATTAAAGGCGCGTTCGGTGGTCATATTGGCGCGGGCATGAATATAATGGACAAAATTACTGCAATCATAATATGGCTCAATTTTTACCGATTTCATTGCGATAGCTTGTTGGTACAAATAAATCGCCCGTACAAAATTTTTCTTACTAATCGCCAGCGCTTTAATTAACTCCAATCGTGAGGAAAAGGCAAAATAGCCAATCCAATCGGTGGGGTTTTCTTTGATTTTTTTGGTTTGTTGCCAGTCGTATTGGCGCGTTTTATCCGACACGCCAATACAATCTGAGCAATCAACTAAGTGTGGTAAAAATACATCCCCTTGGATGATACGAATATGCTGATAAGATTTATCAATGGCTAGATTAAGCACATATAAAATGGTCTCAGCCAATGCCAAATTTTCAGCGATTGTCACCACTTCAATGGGCAGAGACTCAATCACCGCTTTTTCATTGATGGTCAAAGTATAAGCTTCAGGTAGGGACAATAGAATTTTTTCATTGGGAAAGTGTTGGCGTACCACATCGACTTGCAGCTGTAACAGTTTTTTATTGCCGATGGGTAGCATGCAAGGCGGAATGCGCCCAATTTCTGCCTCAAATTCGGCATTGACATAGGAAGAGGCGTTAATGAGTATCATGGCGTTAAATTACCTTAAAGGTCGTTATTGTTTTTATTTTTTATTAAGGTGTTAAATCAAGTAGCTGGCAAATCTCTGCATAGCTTAACTTGACCAATTCGTCGGGTCGAATAGCTTTGTCATCCACATAAAACCCTTCAAAGCCGCACCAAGGTTTACCCACATATAATTCATCATACGGGATATTATGTCGTCCCAGCCAATCGATGATAATTGGCAAGGTGTTTTTATTAATAGCGCCAATATTGCCTTGATAGGTGCGCATATTGCGACTGGTATTGATGACAATAGTAAACCCTTGTCGATGGTATTCTCTAAGTTTTTCGACAACTTCGGTGATGGGTTGGGCATTGGCATAGTCGCCATTTTGGGTGGTGCATAGGGTATCATCTAGGTCAAAGATTAGCCGCTTCATTGTTATTATGTTCCTAATATTGCAGTGATAGACTTAAACTAAAAATTTTTGTATTCTTAATAAAATCAAATAGTTGATTGTTATTTTAACTTCCATACCTTAAAGCTAATCCCTACCAAATGATATTACTTATTCATTACTTATTGTAATTTTAGGTAAGAATGCGAGAAAAAAATCGATTATAGGGCTTAATCACAATGCTTAATATTGGCTAGACCGCTTTTAACCAATTAATCAATCGATGTTGACAATTTTTGAGGGTAAGCCATAGCACGAGAAATGCAGTAAAAAGCGGGTGAGAAGCTGATGAATCTAAATGAAATAGGTTGTGATTTAATAAAATATTGGCTTTTATTAATGATGGATTGATAGGCTACAGGCTAAAAGATTAAAAGGCGAAAAAGCTAGAAGAACAGTAGGCAAAACGCGGCAAGGCGTGGAAAATTTATTTGATAGCGACGTGACTATGGACTTTATACATACGACCCAGTGCGTTTTTCCAGCCACGGGCATAGGGCATAAAGGCTTGGCAATGATCTAAGTGATAGCCATAGCCTGCATTACCATACGCCATCAAAAAACTGCCATCCAAAAAACCTGACTGCCCTATGACAAAGCCATTACCTTGATTAAATCGCGCTTCAGCGCCGTTACCGAGCAAGGTGGCATTGATTGCGGTATAGCCGTGACCCTGATTGTGGTTGGCATTGGCGTGGGTGATATCGATACTGGCGTGATGACGGGCAAAATAGCCACCGATCACGTTTTCATTGCCAAGACTGCGATTGGCCAAAATACGTCCGCCATTGTCGGCAAAATAGCCGTAGCCATAATTGCGATAGGCATTGGTACGTCGGTTGATGCTATTGCAGCTTAGCATGCCATTGTGCAGCGCCAAAAAGCCATGTTTGTTTTCGCTGGCACTGGTATCATGGCACCACATCGAGCCATTAGTGAGTGCATAAAACCCTGCGATATGGTTGTGTGCAGACACGCTGTTGTCGGCATTGATAAAGCCGCTGGATTCCGCGCAAAATCCAAAACCCAACTCTTCATCCAAATGCGCACAGTGATACGCCTCGCATTGCTGGGCATCTATCGAGCCCCCATACGCAAAAAATCCGACATCCCCCGCAAACTGTACAATCACCCCAGGCTCACAGCGGATGCTTGAGCCAAAGCGGGCGGCAATCCCATAATAAAACTTATTGATACGGACCTTTGACCCCACGAGCACTTGACTATTGTAATTGCACATGATACCGGCACCATAGCCTTCATCTTGCCACTGTCCATAGCCCAAAAACGCCTTAGTCCCATTGATAGTCATGCCATCGATTTTAAAAATACCATTGCCCCGCTGCATCAAAAAGCCACAGCGGTTATGAGCATCATCAAAATGTAACTGTACTCTATCAGGATTGTTCAAATTGCCAATAATCTCTACCCGATCACTAAAAAAATCAATTTCAACTTGGCTTAAATAATACTCGCCATCGGCAATTTTGATTTGGATAAAGCCTTTATCACCCAGGTTATTTAATTGGCTTTTACAATAAGCCAAAGCCGCGTGAATAGTCGGGAAGGTTTGCGGCACGTCAATACGTTGCCAACGGTTAGATACTTTTTTAATCATAATAACAACAAGGTAACAAGTGATATGGCACTCAAGGTGAGTAAGTCGACTATACATCGCCAAAAAATCTAGCGATAGTCAAAGCCATTGCAATTATTATCTAGGAAATAGCCGCTGTAATATGTTGGGTTTTCTTAGTGAATATGAAGTTTTTTATGACGTTTTAGGTTTTGCCAATTTTTCACTCAACGAATTTGCGACCCAGGCAGGACCAATCAACAAAAATTGTAAGTCTTCAAAAAATGACGGTTTTTTGCCTTCAATTTTGTGACCGACAAATTGCCCAATCCACGCTACCACAAATACGCCAAAATAAAACTTAAACCCAAATGGCAAGATAGCAATCGCTGCTAAGCAAAACAGCACAAACATGCCCATAGCAATAAATAATTGCGTAGACAGACGTAGATAAAACAGCATTACCAAAGCAATCAGTACCAACGTAAATGCCGCTTGCCATGACATGCCCATACCTAAGATACTGGCAAAAATCGTGGGTACGCACAGCCAATGAATTTTTTTATTGATAGGATGTTGGTGGCTCACAGCGTAGTCAGCCAGCCAGCTTTGTAGGGATTTTTTTGAGTGAAGCAGGGTCACGGTTGCCATAATCTTCTTCCTTAAAGATAATAAAGACAATGAAAAAATTGCTGATAAAAAATGGGTGTGAATCCCATCAGTTACCCCTGAATCGTATCACACCCTAGTCGTTTGTCAAATCAGCGAATTTACCCTGATAGGTTTTGATATCAGTGGCTTTTAATATCAGGGGCTTTTGATATCAATGGCTACTAGGCTAAGCCTTTGGCTTTTTGCTCACTGCGATACCATTCATACAGCCCCACAAACGCATTAATTTGGTACACCATGGTTTGAATGGCAAAAATATAATTTTGCGACATCAAGTTGACAATCAGCCAGACAAAATTCACCGCAATCCATAACCACCAGTTAAATGAATAGCGTAAAATCATCGTGGCTTGCGCTGTGATGGAAAGCACAAATGCCAACACATTAATCCAAAAAAAATCAATCACGCCCAAAAATTTACTGCCATCGTCGGCGACCACGCCATAACCCATCGACGTTAACCAATTATTGACAGTTGGAAATAATGCCAAGCCAATCGCGATAAAGGCAATGGTTACCAACCAAACAATTTTATTGGCTGATTTGGGAATCATATTGCCATCGCCATCGGTATTTTTTGACCAATAAAAAATGCCATATAAATGGGTAAAAAAGTTAAACAGCGGCGCGAGCATCAAACCCACCGCACCCGCGGTTCCCTGTACAATGGTTTCACCTGCCGTTGCCAACATACCAAAGCCATTACCCGCGACATTGCGGCGAAAACTTAGCGATACCACACACAATAGCCCGATAAAAGACACCCCCAAATAAAACCAGTCTAACGCTCGATGTTCTGTGGTCAACCAAAAGACCGTAGCCAATGCCACCACCCCAAAAAAGAACCATACCACCGTCCATTCTTGTGCCCATTCACCGGTAATTTTATCCAAAATCGCAATTCGCATTTCGCCTCCAACAGTCATTACAACCATAACAACATTTTTTAATTAAGTTTCAAAAAATAAAACCAAAAATTTTCAGCATATCTACCAAGCATGTTTACCAAGTATGTCTAGAAAATTATTTTATGCCTCGATATCTTGGTAGTGGTGAAAAACGTGTGCATCAATGAGCGCAATCGCATCCAAGAATCGCTGATGATAGTCTGGGCTATCAATAAACAGCGGCGCAATATGATGACGGGCAAAGATTTGTTTTAAACGATTTTCAAAACGCTCACGCTGGGACTCGCTGCCTAGCGAGCGCATCCCATCGGCGACCCAAGGGGTATTATTGGCAAGCATCAGCGTATAATCTAAGCGAAACTCATCGATACAGGCGGTCAAAAACGGGTGGGTACGCCCTTCATATTCTTCACAGAATGCTTGCGTGGTCACAAAATCCGTATCCACCAAGGTGATTGGGGCAGGGGCAAAGCGTTTGGCGGTGCGTATCGCTTGTTCATGGTCAGTTGCCATGAGCGGATAGTCATCGTATTGCATACCAAGCTCAGTACCCCCCAAATCGGTTTGCACAAACAAGCGCCCCATTTCTAAGCCATAGCTTGCACCATAATAGTTGGCTAATTTATGCAGTAGTGTGGTTTTACCTGAGCTTTCACCACCCACCAATGCCACAGTTTTGGTGTAGTCACCTCGCGCTTGCGGGTGAATGGCTGACCAATACAGCGCGGGGTTATTGTGAATCTTGCGGCTATCAAAGCCGTGCTGGCGTGGCGTGGTGACCACAGGTAAATGTAAATCATAATCGACAAACGGATGGGTTTCATCCATAAACACAACAGGGGCTACTACCTCTACCTCATGGCTAGACGCGCTCAACTTAGGATAACGTTGTTGCAAATCCGCTAATACCGCATTGACCTGATCAACGCTCAAATCTTGATAATTGTCTTCATACGAGGGGGTCACCAAATCAGGTAAAATCTCTATATGCACAAATGGCAAATCAGCAAATGCCATCGTCATCCAGCGCGCTTTATCTTTCAAATCAATGGAAAAATTTGGATTTGGCGCAGGGTGAGCGGTAATAAAAATATATAAATCTTTGACTTGCCCAGACGCATGCAAAATCGTTCTTACATGCCCCAAATGCAGCGGCTCAAAATGTCCAATAATGATACCCACATCTTGCATCATGCTTTCCTCAATACTTCATCATGGTTTTTTTAACTATTTTTTATCGACTTGATTTTTTGATTACTTGGATAGATATCCCTAATAAGGATATAAAGAATAAGGATATAAAGTAACGCTATGATAATCGATTAGCCGCTACGAAGTTACAATCGTTTGTAACGCTAGTATCACAATTTGTAAGAATCGGTGTATACACGCCACCAAACACACTATATAGCCGCAAAACTGCGCTTGTTATAATCGCTCATGATAATAATGCGGTAGAAAAAGTTACTAAAAGAAACATCATTCTACGTTTTGTCACCCAACAACCCCCTGCATTTGCTTATAATAAATCATAACCAAAACATAGCATTTTTAATCAATAATTTTAGCTGATGGCATTAAGTTTTAGCATTGAGTTTTAAAGGCATTAAATTTTAGAGATGTTAGGTTTTAACTAAGTCGTAAGTGGTTTTCTCTATTTTTAACAGGTAAAAAATTGAATGGCAAATAAACTGGTAAAACTTCATCGCTCTCAGAATCATCGTATGATTGCAGGTGTGATGGGGGGTATTGCAGAGTATTTAGGCTGGAATGTAACATTGGTGCGTTTGTTGTTTGTCATTATCTCAACCGCGAGTGTCGCAGTGCCAGGTATTTTGATATATATCGTGCTATGGATTGTCATGCCAAATGCTACCCAAAATTCCTATCGTACGGTTTGATGGGTGTATAGGTTTCTTTGTATAACTGTTAGGTAGCAAAAAGAATAGCCAAAAAAATTAAAAATATTATGAATAATAACAACTAGCTATAACAATAACTATAAACTTCTCCACTTTTCCTCCTGCCCAGATAATACATTATCTGGGTATTTTTTTAACCTAAAAAAAGCCTTAAGGAAATACTTAAGGCTTTTGTTTATATTAAAAATCTTGAAAAAATTGACTAAGGCACAAAACGTACAGGCTCGGCAATCACTTGCTGGGCGCGTTCTGCGACTTTATCAAAACGGTGGATACTATTACCTTGGTTGTCAACAGCGACCGTCACCGGCATATCTTCTACCTCAAACTCATAAATCGCTTCCATGCCTAGCTCTGGGAAGGCAAGCACTTTAGCGCCTTTGATAGCTTTTGAGACCAAGTAGGCGGCACCGCCCACTGCAATGAGATAAATTGCCCCATGTTTGGCGATGACTTCACAGGTCGCAGGGCTACGCTCGGATTTACCAATCATCCCAATCAAGCCTTGATCCAAGATTGTGTCGGTAAATTTATCCATACGCGTTGAGGTGGTGGGACCCGCAGGACCGACCACTTCATCGCCTACTGCATCGACAGGACCGACATAATAAATAAAGCGATTTTGTAAATCCACGGGTAACGCTTCGCCTTTGGCAAGCATATCGACCATGCGTTTATGCGCGGCATCACGACCCGTTAAGATTTTACCGCTAAGTAGTAAGGTATCGCCGATGTTAAACTGACCTAAGGTTTCTTTGGTTAAGTCGTTAACATTGACTTTAATCACATCATCGGAGCCAAAGGACACTTCTGGCCAATCTGATAGTGAAGGGACAGGCAAGGCTGCTTCACCTTGACCGTCTAGGGTAAAGTGAATATGACGAGTCGCCGCACAGTTTGGAATCATGGCAACTGCTTTACTTGCGGCATGGGTAGGAAAGTCTAGTACTTTGACATCCAGTACCGTAGTCAAGCCGCCAAGACCTTGAGCGCCAACGCCAAGCTCGTTCACTTTGTCGTACATATTAAGACGTAAGCGCTCAACGCTATCAAGCTCGGCACCGCTTTGGGCTTTGGCTTGTAAATCATGGATATCGATGTGTTCCATGAGCGAGCGCTTGGCAAGCATCATGGCTTTTTCTGGCGTGCCGCCGACACCGATACCTAAAATACCAGGTGGGCACCAACCGGCCCCCATTTGAGGAACGGTTTTTAACACCCATTCTTCAATCGAATCTGAGGGGTTTAGCATCGCAAATTTTGCTTTGTTTTCTGAACCGCCACCTTTTGCGGCACAAATCACATCAACTTTGTCACCCGGTACCACGCTCATGTGCACCACCGCTGGCGTGTTGTCTTTGGTGTTTTGACGTTTACTAATTGGGTCTACTAGGATGGATGCCCGTAATGGGTTGTCTGGATTGTTGTAAGCACGGCGTACCCCTTCGTTAACCATGTCTTCAACGCTCATATTCGCGTCATCGCCTAAGTCCCATTGCACGTTCATACCGATATCAAGGAACACCACCGCACTACCAGTATCTTGGCAAATCGGACGATGACCCATCGCTGACATACGGCTGTTGGTGAGGATTTGCCCCATGGCGTTTTTGGCAGATTGGTTGGTTTCTTTTTGCCATGCTTCATATACAGCATCAACGAAGTCTTTTGGGTGATAATAACTGATGTATTGAAAGGCGTTGGCGATAGAATTGATAAAGTCGTCTTTCTTGATGACGGTCATTGGCTGGTCCTTTTCACTGGCTAAATAGTGGCGCTATTATAGCATTGTCATTTGCTAGATTGGCAAACAAGATTGGCAAAAGGGCGCAGCAATAACCGTTTTAAATGGTCAACCGCTAAAATTTTTATCCCATTAAAAAATTATTAACAGTTAATGGATAATACTTGGCAATGCAAGATTGAGTAACTGCATAAAACTGATATGTAGCCAGCCATAAATCGCCATAAATCCCACTATCAACACTATATAGCTTGCGGTGATAATTTTACCCTTTAATACAACTAAAGAAGGCGGGATGAAGGGGGCAGCGCTATCAGAGATTGGTGCATCGCCAAAATGATTGGGTTGCCAAGGTGTGCTACTAGTTTGATGGGCGAATAGCTGCTGCTGGCGGATAACGCGATACTGCATGACATATACCATACCCAGCAAGCCACCTATAATTGCACCGCCCACATGACTGGCATTATCAATACCGCCCACCAAAAAACCATAGCCCAAATTAATCACCATGACTATCAATAACGAGCGAAAATTTAACGCAAAATTATTGAATGATGTTTTGGTTAGCGCTGTTACCAATAGCGCCATCCCAATGCCCATGATACCGCCTGACGCACCGGCACTAATGATTGGCGGCTCACCTGTCATCACGCTATGCAAGCCCAAAAAGTTATTGAGCAAATTGCCGCCAACACCTGATAACAAAAACAACGCTAAAAAATTGACAGCGCCAAACATCCGCTCTGCCACTTGTCCAAAATAATATAAAGCAAACATATTAAACAGCAAATGCATAAAACCAATATGCAAAAACAGGCTGGTCACCAATCGCCACGGCGCATCACCCAGTGAAAAGGGTAAAAAATTGGCACCCCAAGCAATTAACGATTGATTAGTGGGATGGGTCGGATTGACGCCAAACACTAGCTGTAATGCAAACACCCCAATACAAATTACCACCAACGCCAACGTGATAGGGTAGTGTTGTAAAGCTTGTTGGATTGGGGATTCAAATGCCATAGCGCGCCTTATATAAACCAATTTAAGTGTAAACCAATTTAAGTGTAAGCCAATTTAAGCCAAAATTTCAAAAGAAAAAAGCCTGTATAAAATCATTATCATCAATTCATAAATCGCAATTATAGTATGAAATGGTAACAATGTTTTGCAAATCCGTCTGCTCAATCTAGAAAATGATAAGCTAAGCAGGCGGCATTTCCCCCAAATTTTTAGCATCGTAGATAAAAATTATAGATATAACTCATAGATACAAAAGGCTTTATGATAAAACGCCAACCCAAACCGCTTGTCATCCTCATTCATGGTTTGCACATGCATGCCTGGGCGATGCGACCGCTTGCCAAAAAACTCACCAAACTTGGCTATGAGTGTCACAGGTTTGGGTATTTTAGCGTCGCGCATAATCTTGCCAACCATAGCCGCCGTTTGCACCGCTGGCTGACCAAACATGAAAAACCGAATGCGCCTATTTATTTGGTCGGTCATAGTCTGGGTGGGCTGGTCATTCGAGACTTTTTGCAGCGCTATCCACAGTGGCAGATTACGCGCTGTGTGACACTTGGAACGCCGCATAATGGTAGCATCAGTGCCAATAACATGTTCAAAATCCTGCCCAAATTCATCGGTCGCTCGTATCTACAGGGGCTAGATGGCAGTGCACCTGCACTCAACGATGGAGTACAGCTAGGTAGTATTGCGGGGGTTCGGTCGGTGGGGCTTGGCAAAGTGGTATTACCCCGTAACCGTGAGCTTGCCAAGCTTGAGCCGCATCTGCAGCCCAATGACGGCACGGTGTTTGTGCATGAAACCCAGCTTGCCACTGCCAAAGACCATATCATCGTCAATGCGTCCCATACGGGACTCCTGATAAATGATGAAGTGGCGATACAAATCCATCACTTTTTGCAACAAGGGCATTTTTTGCATACAAAAAATTGTTGAGACAAAATAGGGTTAAAAACCCGTCAATTCAAAGTTTTTTTAAGAATTATCTTGGGGCAAAATGCTATAATCATCCAAAGTTTTTTAGGCGCGCTATTGAGCGATGATGTATTTAGCCATAATCCATTTAGCGATGGTCAGGCAAAGCTGTTGAAGAAGGTTAAGCTGTGTTGAAAGCAAGTGATGGGATGGGTTGTATGATGGGTCATAAGGTGCGTACCAATGTCAATGCGCAATCATCAGCCATCAGCGCCTTGTTAATTGCCTCGGTGAGTATATCGGGTGCGACCTTAACTGCCTGTAGTCCGTCATCGACGCCGCCATCCCCAACGTCACAATCGGCTTCGACCACCGCTTCGAGCGCTAATGGCAATGATGCCAGTAATACCAATGCGACCCCAAATGCAAGTATTGCGAGTACAACTCCAGCAGTGCCCAATCAACTCACGATTTACACCTCCATTGACAAAGCGGCCCTTGAGCCGTTATTAACTAGCTATGCTAGGCAAATCAATGTGCCGATTCATATCGTGCAAGATGAGCCAATGTCAATTTTGGCACGGTTAAAAGCAGAAGGTGCCAATAGCCCTGCGGATGTGATTTTGACTGAAGATGCGGGGATTTTTAGTACCGCAGTCGAAGAGGGGCTGTTACAACCCTTTAATGCCGAAAAAGCAGTGGCGCATGTCCCAGAGCGTTACCGTGATCCTGATGGCAATTGGATTGCGTTATCTAGCTACGCGCGTACCGCGGTGTATGATAGTCGTGTACTCCATACCAACGATATTTCAAGCTATGCCGATTTGTCTAAATTAAAATGGTCACAAAAACTGTGCCTAAGCCAAGGCAAATACATCCCTAATCAGTCACTGGTTGTCAATCTCATCAATAATCTGGGCGATAAACGCACCCAAGAAGTGATGCAAGGCTGGCTTGCCAATCTAAGTGTCCCTGTGCTGCTGGATGACAGTGAAGTGCTAAAGGCCATAGAAAGCGGTAAATGCCAAATCGGTCTGGTCAACAGCAACCACTACGGACGCTATCTGCAAGCGCATCCCGATACCCCGATTAAAATCAAATGGATCAATAAGGGCTACGGCGGCGTCAGTACCAACATTACAGGGGTTGCCATTCCCCATGCCGCCAAGCATACCGAGTTGGCGCTTGGGCTGATTGAATGGCTGGCTGCCAAAGATCAGCAATCACTGTATGCCAGTTTAAGTAACACCTTTCCGATTGACCCCAATGCCGAAGCCTCGGTCTTACTCAAGTCTTGGGGGGATATCGAAGTCAGCCCGATACCTGTGAGATTTTATGGCGAAAGACAAGCGTTGGCAGTCGATTCAATGCAGCAAGCGGGTTATTACTAATTAGCTTTGCTCACCAAAAAATGCAAATAACGCCCTAGCCATTTATAAGGGTCTTGTCCGCTATAGGCGACTTCCATATCAATTACCGCTTGTGGATTGGTATGTCCACCACGCTTGAGCGGTGAATAATCATGAAACACCCGTAACCCTGACGTATGCAAGATTTGGTAATGATGGTCACCAATCCAAGCAATCACCTCATCTTTTGCCACCGGGTGATTGGGCGTCAAACTGCCATTATCGGCTTTAAAATCTTTGTTATGTAGTAGATTAAAATTGCCCATCACCAAGTTACGATACACAAAGCTGGCAGGGTTATAAAAACACAGCGATAGTACTCCTTTTTCAGCGCCATCATCGACAAGCCACCGATCGAAAAAATCCATAATCAGTTTTGGCTCAGCCAACCACTCAAGCACCGCATGACACAGGATTAAATCATATTTGCCGGTTAATTTATCATCCAATTGCTGATAAGGGCAGGTATGCCAGGTGATATTTTGTGCCGCCTCGCCTGCGTTTTGTTTGGCAATCTCAAGCATATTGGCAGAGATGTCATTGATGGTGACGTCATGCCCGTCTTTGGCAAGTTCGATACTGATTTGCGCCAAGCCTGCACCAACATCCAATACGCGAAGCGGTCGGGTTTGTGTCTGTTGCCATGACTTTACCCAGCCAAAGATATCATGGCGCAGCACGGCAAGGCGAATTTCACCTTTTAAGCCGCCGTATATTTTTTTCTCAAAATGCGCGCTGATGTCATCAAAATTGCGGTCTTGGTTCGTCATACAAGATTTTTCAGTCCGCGTTGTTTTTCGCGTTGATAATCACGCTCTTTTAAGGTGGCGCGTTTATCGTGTAGTTTTTTACCCTTAGCAAGGGCAATTTCGCATTTGACGCGGCCATGACTCCAGTACACTTTAAGCGCCACACAGGTATGACCTTTTTGGTTGACCATGCCAAAGAGCTTATCAATCTCGCGGCGGTGCAGCAGTAGCTTACGGGTGCGAAGGGGGTCAGCGACAATGTGAGTCGATGCCGATAACAGCGGCTGAATGTGCGCGCCAAACAAAAAGGCTTCACCATCTCTAAAAATCACATAGCTTTCGGTGATACGCATTTTACCCGCACGGATGGATTTGACTTCCCAGCCGAGTAGCTCAAGCCCCGCTTCAAAGCTTTCTTCAATAAAATACTCGTGACGCGCTTTTTTGTTGCTAGCAATCAGGCTAGGCATTTTTGGTTTTTTAGTCATTTAGGTTTCCTTGCTGCAACATCGCGGACATACCCAATGCTGCACAGCGTGTGTTAATAATTTTGTTGCCATAATCTTATTACAACAATCGTGTTGCCATAAATCAGTATGATAAGCCGTTTAATATGGCGATAAATCCCGATAAATCAATTCTTGGGTTTTGATTACTAAGTTTAAGTTTTTGATTATTGGGCTTTGGATTACTAAGTTTTTTATTGCTAGGCTTTACCCTAAGTTTTCATTCAGCTTTGGGTAAAAGGCTGCAAAGCTGTCATGATAACACGCTAAACACAAATTGATAGTGAGATTTGATTGTTAATTGGGGGCAAATTTTGCTAGGATTAGCAACAAACTAGCAATCTTTGTTTTAATCATATTGTTAGCACCAAATAGCGCATTATTTATCATAAAGAGACAGCCATGTCAGCAGCCAGCCAGCCAATTACAAACCCTTATACTAAAATTATCTATCCGGGTACATTTGACCCGATTACCAAAGGGCACCTTGATTTGATTAAGCGCGCTTGCCGCCTGTTTGATGAGGTGATTGTCGCGGTGGCGATTGGTCATCATAAAAAACCGCTATTTACTTTAGAGGAACGGATTGGATTGGTAGAAAAAGCCTGTCATGATAAAGATTTGAGCAATATATCCGTGATTGGCTTTGATGGGTTATTGGTGGATTTGGCAAAAAATCAACAAGCCACCGGTGTACTGCGTGGATTGCGGGCGATGTCAGATTTTGAGTATGAATTTCAGCTTGCCAATCTCAATCGTGAATTAGACCCAAACTTTGAAGCGGTGTTTTTGACCCCATCGCAGCAATATTCTTTTATCTCCTCAACGCTGGTGCGCGAAATTGGCAAATTAGAGGGTGATGTGAGTAAATTTGTACCGCCGTGTGTCGAAGAGGCATTTGAACGAAAAAAACAACAGGGTTGGTAAGTCGTGGTAAAATAAACGTTTCTTAGTAAACGTTTTAAAAGCTATGGCATTAATAATCACTGATGAATGTATCAACTGCGATGTTTGCGAGCCACTTTGCCCCAACGATGCAATTTATGTGGGCGAGCTGATTTATGAAATTGACCCTGCGCTGTGTACCGAGTGTGTCGGTCATTTTGATGAGCCGCAGTGTTCGCTATTTTGTCCCGTACCTGATTGTATCCCCAAAGATCCCAACTATTTGGAGACGCCAGCGCAGTTGATGCTTAAATTTGAGCGCATCACCCAAACTAAAACCAGCCAATAAATTTTTATAACCGCTATTTTTCACCACGTCGATTTTTAACAAAGCTATTGTAGATAAGGAATGTCTATGCCCGCCAATAAAGCAGAACTGAGTGCTTTTCTGAAGCAATCTTTCCCCCAAGCCAACTGCCACATCGAATCGGTGGGTAACGGTCAAGCCATTGTATCCCATCCTATCGGTGATGATGAGTTACGACCGGGTGGCACGGTATCAGGGCCTGTGATGATGAAAGTGGCTGATGTTGCGCTATATGTGGCTATTTTGGGCGAAATTGGTATCGTCCCATTGGCAGTGACTACCAATCTTAATGTGTCTTTTCTGCGAAAACCCTCTGCACAAGCCAACCTTATCGCCAAATGCCAGCTTATCAAAGTGGGGCGCACGCTTGCAGTAGGCGATGTATTGATTTATTCAGAAGGTGATGACAGACCTGTGGCGCATGCAGTCGGTACGTATGCGTTGCCTGCTGACCATGACTAAATAGATAAAGCCTGTTATAATGCTTGCCTTGGCAGACCAGACGAACGCTGCTTGCCCTTGTTTACAGTGGGTAAGGGGAGGAAAGTCCGGGCTACACAGGGCAGAGTGCCAGCTAACGGCTGGGGGGCGTAAGCCTACGACAAGTGCAGCAGAGAGTAGACCGCCTTAGCAATAAGGTAAGGGTGAAAGGGTGGGGTAAGAGCCCACCGCATGACTGGTAACAGTTCATGGCAAGGTAAACTCCACTCGTAGCAAGACCAAATAGGTGTCCGTATGGCGTTGCCCGCGTTGGACACGGGTAGGTTGCTTGAGCGTATTGGTAACGATACGCCTAGATGAATGTTCGTCCTAGACAGAACCCGGCTTATCGGTTTGCCATGCTTATTTTAATCAACCTATTGTTATCAATAGGTTTTTTATTTTTGTGGATGACAATAATACCGTTTTAACTTCCTGATTATCATAAAGCGTGATAGCTAACTTAATCTCCCGATTTAGTAGATTTGAGATTAGCCACTAACCTTGAAACGGCAGGGTGAAATTTCGGATACGCATAAAGCGTTTACTAAACAGTGATTTGATAGGTTTTTGCGGCGTGATGTAAGTGATTCTTTGCTCTGACATGATATCAATCAGCTTAACGACTTCTTGCATGCCCCAACTATATACATCAAATGATTCTATAAAAGCATGGTGTTTAAAGGCATAGGAATGCTTGGATAAATCAAAACAACCCATAAACCAGTTGTCAAATACGGCGTTTGAAATATAGCCTTGACCAATGATTTTGATATGGGTGTGGCGATTATCTTGTTTTAAAGCATGCAGCAAGTTTACACATGCTAACTCATCGCCTTCATAATACTGAAAAAACTTACCGGCATCGTACAGCAAAAAACCAGTGATACCAGAGCGGGTATTATTTTTAATCGACTGGTTCAGAATGTGGGTAAACGTATGTTGATTTAACGCTGCAGTTAGCGTTATCTCACTACAATAAGCCATAAAGTATTTTTGCGACATCCCAATAGTCCTTGGTAAGTGGTACGTGAATATCAACTTTAAATAATTGCTACTATCCGCTACAGCCGCTTGCAACATTATATAAATTTGCAAATTAAAATAGTCATGATAGTCAATATTAGAAAAAATACCAATTACATTTGTGTTGTAATTCTAAAATCTATCCTATATTTGACCAATATCGTGAGCGAAAAAAAACCGCTTAAATCAGCGGTTTATTAACCCAAAAACAACTCAGAAATAATCCAGAAGTAACGCAAAAGTTACTTCAAGGATGGCGGCTGATGAGGGTGCCAACGCCTTTATCGGTAAAGACCTCTAGCAAAGTCGCATGAGGAACACGACCATCGACAATCACCGCACTTTTTACCCCGTTTTTTACCGCTTCTAGTGCATAGCTGATTTTTGGAATCATGCCGCCAGAGATAGTGCCATCGGCAATCATCTCATCCACCTTGCTTGGGGTAAGTCCAGTGGCAACATTGCCTTCTTTATCAAGCACCCCTTTGATGTTGGTGAGTAAAATCAGTTTTTCCGCGAGCATGAACTCAGCGACTTTCCCCGCCACCACATCGGCATTGATATTGTAAGTATTGCCTTCATCATCCACGCCAAGCGGTGCGATGACAGGAATAAAGTTAGAGGCAATCATCAAATCAATCACATCGCGATTGATGCTAACCACATCACCCACAAATCCCAAATCAATTTGTTGTTGGTTGCCTTGTTCATCCGTTTTGGTCATCGGTAATTTTTTAGCGCGAATGAGACTGGCATCTTTACCCGTTAAGCCAATAGCACGACCACCGTGTTTGTTGATGAGATTGACGATAGATTTGTTGACGCTACCACCAAGTACCATTTCCACCACATCCATGGTGGCTTTATCGGTCACTCGCATGCCATCAATGCGGTCAGAGCTGCGCCCCAATTCTTTAAGCAAGTTATCGACTTGTGGACCGCCGCCATGGACCACCACAGGATGAATGCCTACAGTCTTTAACATGACGATATCTCTGGCAAAAGAACTCTCTAATATCGGATCGGTCATGGCATTGCCGCCGTATTTGACCACCATCACTTTATCTTCAAAACGCTGGATGTAGGGTAGTGCTTCGGTCAATACGTCAGCGGTATGCATGGCCTGCTCAAGATCTAATGCCATTTCAAATCCTTATATAATTTTGCTAGAGACGTTTTTTAAAATGCGTTTTTAACAGCGGTGTTTATACAGGCTGAATTTGTGCGACTTGTTCGGCAAGGTTGTCATCAATCGTACGGCATAAGTCAACAAAAATAGATTGAATATGCCGCAGCTCAGCAACGTCATTGGCAGAAAAACGCACGGTCAAAAAACTGCCCGTATTTGACTTGCGTAAAATACCAAATCCCTCCGCAAAATCCAAGCGCAACCCATCAATCGTATTGACATTTTTGACCGCAAATGAGGATTTTAACCGTTTAAACGGCTTTTTCCCCAGTGCCGTGATACGGGCAATCACGGTTTGACCATAATGATTATCAGCGATAGGTAGGTACATATCCGCCGTACTAATGCAAGTGGGCAAACTTGCTAGAATATCGTTAAGGCTGATAGGTTGATGGCTTAACCAATTGAGCAAGCGGGCAGCTGCGTACATGGCGTCGTCATGTAGCACAAAATAGCCATCGTTAAAAATAAAATGCCCTGATAACTCACCTGCAAAAATCGCGTTGTCTGATTTGTTTTGTAACGACTTTCGCATCAAGCTACTGCCAGTTTTGGTCATCATCGGGGTGGCACCATGCGAAGCGATGAGACTGGGTACGTGATGCGAGCATTTGACATCAAAAATGACTTTTTTATCAGTTGATGTATACGTACTGGGCAATTCTTCAATGGCAATGCGAGAGAGTAGATAAAGCAAATTGTCAGGGCTAATCATCTGACCCTGTGCATCAATTACCATCACCCGATCGCCATCGCCATCAAAAGCCAAGCCAATATCTGAGCCTGTAGCTTTGACTGTGTGAGCTAATTGTGTCAAGCGATTGGATTGCGTTGGGTCTGGGTTACCTTGGGGGAAATTGCCATCGGGGGAGGCGTTTAGCATGATGCAATAATAGCCAAGCTGGCTAAATAGAGCCTCTGCAAAATCACTGGTCGCACCATGCATACAGTCGATGACAATTTGCTGTGGGGCATGAAAATAGGTGGTCTGAGTGAGTTTGGCTTGATTGATGTGAGTAAAAGCCTGCTGGATAGCTTGGATATAAGCTGCAAAAAAATCTTTGGGCGTTGAATAGTGGGTTTGCCTGATGGCATCAATAAGCCTGTCATCAGGCACGATGGCTTTGTAGCCAATTAAAGCCTCATAAAGCTGCTGCACATCATCACCGCTTGGCGACTCATGATTGATAAGCCATTTAATGCCATTGATATGTTTTTGCGAATGACTGGCGGTGACCATCAGCCCATTACCGGAAAATTGCTGTGCCATAAATGCCATCATCGGCGTGGTTGTCAATCCCAACCACTGCACTACTAGACCGGCTTGCTGGCAAGCATACGCCATATATTTGGCAATTTCTTGGCTTTGGTGGCGAGCATCGTAGCCGATGACAACCGTAGGTTTGTTCACCGCTAAAGTTGGCGTTGTTGCTGTCGTTTGGTGAGCATAGACAAAAAGCTCAGCAAATACCCTTGCCAATGACCACACAAAATCATCAGTAAATAAGGTGACATCACCACGAATATCGTAAGCTTTAAAAAGGGATTTTTGCGGAAAAAAAGGATGAATAAACAGAGTATTCATAAAAAAAACATCTAACTGATTTTATACTACCAAAATCATAGCATTGAAATTTGGCAAAATAATTAAATACTCTGTTATAAATTGTTAAAAAAAAATGAGAAAACGGTAACAATTAATGGGTTCCCGTTGAGCCAAAGCCGCCTTCACCGCGTACACTGATATCAGAAAACTCCGCTACAATCTCAAAAGTCGGACGCGCAATCGGCACGACCAAGTACTGCGCCATTTTCTCGCTAGGTTGTAACACATAATCGGTTTGACTACGGTTCCAGATAGAGACCATTAATTCGCCTTGGTAATCCGCATCAATCACACCCGTCAGATTACCCAGTACAATGCCATGCTTATGTCCCAGCCCTGAGCGCGGCATGATAAAACCGACATAATCCGGGTCTTGGATGTAGATGGCGAGTCCTGTACCAATCAACTGGCTTTCACCAGCTTTTATGGTGATAGGCTCATCGATACAAGCGCGCAAATCTATGCCCGCCGAGCCGTCTGTTGCGCGATGAGGTAGGGGAAATTTATCATCATTACCAATTTTGGGGTTTAAAATCTTGACTTGTACTTGCTTCATGCTCACCAACTTATCTTGAATTTATAAAAAATTGTAAAAAACCCCTATATTATAAACCTAAATGGCACCATATTGAGCGAATACCAAAGTAAGTTTTCTTAACCAAAAAGAAGAAACCAAAAAAAGAGCAGCCATAAGCTACTCTTTTGTATTGATATCCAGTATTCATCTATTAATTCAATTAGCAATTCAATTAGAATTTATAGTGAGCACCGACAGTGACTAAGTCTGTATCAACTGAAACATTATTTGTTACGTCAACTGAAGGCAGACGCGTATATTCAGCTTCTACAGATGCATTTGGTGAAAGGTTATAACCTAAGCCGACACCACCTGCTACACCCGACTTGTCATATTTATCATCACCAAAATCAACTTGGGTTTGCGCAATACCTAGTTTACCTTTGGCATAAACATTCGATGCTGGGAATTGGTATTTATAAGTGCCATATAAACCTGCAGTGTTAGTGCTAATTTCACCTACTTTCGTACCGCGATATTTTAAATCTTCTTTTGAAGAATCTACATATTCAACTTCCGCACCAAAGTTAGGGGTAAAGTTATAACCTGCATACACACCATAAGCCGTTTGGTTGTCAGCATCAAAACGGTCAGCATCAGTATTAAATTGACCCGCTTTTACACCGACATAGGGTTGACCGGTGTAGCCAACAGTATTGGTTTGGTAAAGTGCAGCATTTGCACCTGCAGTCACAACTGTACCTGCAATTAAGGCTAAAAGGGTTTTATTTAAAGTTTTCATCGTCTTCTCCTTCAGAAGTTTTTTGAAAAGTATCACAACAAGCCATGTAAAATTATTAGTTAAGTTAATTTGAATCTTTGGAATTCAAATATTGCCCTGCTTGTTTTGTTAAAGCCATCATAGCAAAATAAATTTAGATTACTGTCTGTGTTTAACAGGTCGGAAGTTAAGTTATGAAATGAAATTTGCCAAAAAGGTAACTAAGCTACCTATTTGAAATTTTTTGTTACATCTCCTATCAAATACCTGTTTTTTAGGAAATATTTAGTTACATCTACTTGGGCGTTTGGGTCAAATATTTGTCATACAGGCTGTTTTTCAATAAAAAAAGGGCTTAAAGTTACCTTTTTTGCCCTTTTTTTACGCCTTTTCTGCTATGCCGTTTTTTTTATCAATTAATTATTTGGCAGCTTTGCTTTTGAGTAACGCCTGAATATTGGCCAAATAATCCTCTGCGGTTTTCTTGGGTTGATGCGCTGCCGCTGATTTTTTCATGCCAGGGGCATCGATATGTTCTGTCGGCAACTCGTCGATAAATCGGCTAGGGGTGGTGGTTTTCATTTGACCGCCTGCACGGCGCTGGGCAGCCATTGTCATGGTCAGCTCTTTACGGGCACGGGTAATCCCCACGTACATCAAGCGTCGTTCTTCTTCGATGGATTCAGCAATAATGGAGTTTTTATGCGGTAATAGTTCTTCTTCAAGTCCCATGATATAGACATAATCAAACTCAAGCCCTTTAGCGGCGTGTAGTGTCATCAGATTGACTTTATTGGTATTTTCCTCTTCCTGCTGCTGCTCAAGCATATCAAGTAACACAAGCTTACGAATGACTGCATCAATGGTGCGATCATCGTCATCATCCGCGCGGTTAATCAGGTTTTGGATACTGGCGTATAGGGTTTCGATATTATCAATACGAATTTTTTCTTGCTGCGGGGTTTTTGCTTCGCTTCGTACCAAATCAATATAGCCAGTTTCATCAATCATTTGCTTGACCAGCGGCACAGGGTCGGGATGCTGGTATAGCTCTTGGGTGTAACGCTCGATAAAATCAGCAAATTCTTTAAGCTCGCCACTGGCTTTTTTGGGTAACACATGCGTCAGTCCACTATGACCACTTGCCATCAATAGTGAGACTTGGTGTTCTTGGGCAAATAGTCCGAGCTTTTCAAGGCTGGCAGGTCCAAGCCCACGTTTTGGGGTATTGATAATCCGTAAAAAGGCACTGTCGTCTTCAGGATTTAGAATCAAGCGCAAATAGCTCATAATGTCTTTGATTTCACTACGGGCAAAGAACGACGTGCCGCCTGATAACTTATAAGGAATTTGCAGCTGACGTAGCTGAGCTTCTAACATACGCGCCTGAAAGTTACTACGATACAGTACCGCATAATCTTGCCATTCATTGGCATTGCGAAGTTTGTGGGTGATGATTTCTTTGGCAACGCGCTCTGCTTCATCATCATCGTTACGACAATTGATGATGCGAATCAGCTCGCCATGCCCTTTATCTGACCATAATTTTTTTTCAAATAAATGCTCATTATTGGTGATCACTGAGTTAGCAGCGTGCAAAATACGCGACGTAGAGCGATAGTTTTGCTCAAGCTTAACTACCTTTAATTTGGGAAAATCCTCTTGCAGCAGTGCCATATTTTCAGGTTTTGCCCCACGCCATGCATAGATGGATTGGTCATCATCACCCACCACCGTAAAACGCGGCTGCACGCCCACTAGCAGTTTAATCAATTCATATTGCGCGGTATTGGTGTCTTGATATTCATCTACTAATAGATAGCGTATGCGATTTTGCCATTTGTCACGTACTTGGGTATTTTCTTGCAACAGCCGTGTCGGCATTACAATTAAGTCATCAAAATCCACCGCATTGTAGGCACGTAGGTTACGCTCGTAGAGTTGATACAGCGTTGCAAATAGCATATCTTCAGGGTCAGTCAACGTATCCGCTGCCTTTTCAGGGGGGATGAGATCGTTTTTCCAATCGGATATCATTTTGATAGCTTTACCAACCAATTCGCGGCTCTCAGCACCGCTCATGTTGTCTCGCACCATCAAATCCATCAACAGCCGCTTGCTATCTTCGGCATCCATGATGGAAAAATTGCCTTTAAGCGGCGTATGCAATAACTCGTAACGTAAAAACTGCAAGCCAAATTGGTGAAAAGTCGAGACAGTTAAGCCTTTGGTTTTGTCACTCGGTAATAATTTTTGCACACGGGCTTTCATCTCGCGAGCCGCTTTGTTGGTAAAGGTGACCGCGGTGATACGCTCGGCTGGCATTTGACATTCTTCAATCAGATAAGCGATTTTACGGGTAATCACAGATGTTTTACCCGAACCTGCACCTGCCAGTACCAGCAAGGGTCCAGAGACATATTGCATGGCTTCTTGTTGGCGAGGGTTTAATTGGCTCATAGTCGCTTCCACCGTTAATAAAAGTTGCTCAGTAAAAAATGGACAATCGACTATTATAGTCTAAAGCGCAAAAGATGAGGACATAGTTGGCGGTAAAATTTTGAGAAATAATCCGTGCAAAAATAGCTAAGCCAGTGGTTGTCAATGAGTGGCATAAAAAAAGATGCGGCATCGCATCTTCTATTAATTGAATTGATAACAATATATTAATTATGAGTAGACAATACCACCTGTTGGCTTGGCTGATTTAAGGTACTAACAACCGCATCAGTCGGACTTATCGATGGCTGAGTATCCGTTGTCAAATCGCTTGACAGTTTAAAGCTGAGTGCCAAAAATGACATCATAGCCACTGCCATCATGGCATTTTTGATTGGGCTATTAGCAATCGAACTATTAGCAATTGGTGCATTACTCATCATCTTATCCTCGATTAATCAGCTAGCAGATACCACTCTCTTCTTCTATTTGTTATTAACCCCATTATCTGCTTATTTTTTTCAAAAATATAATGCCAAAAAGTAATCAATTATTGCAAAACGCTAAAAGTGATGTCAAAAAAGGCTCGTCCAAAATTAGTAAGCTTAGTCAATAGGGGTAAATAAAAGTGTATATTGTTGCTTTACCTTATTGTGCATGAAATTGAGGGATAAACTAAGTTTCTATTTAGTAAATAAATGGGTAAAAAAATAATTAAAGTTAACAGATTTGTTATTATCTATGACATTAAGTAATTTTTTATAGGCCTCGTTATAGCGCTCGATGTCTTTAAGTTAACGAGTGTAACATCACAAAAAAGGCGACATTGATTGATAAACCAGTGTCGCCTTTAGTTTTAATCAAGTTTTAGAACATTATTGATTGAGCTTTTGGGCAGCCGTCATTGCAAAATAAGTTAAGATACCGTCGGCACCTGCACGGCGAAACCCTAACAGCGATTCCAAAATAACATCCTCGCTTAACCAGCCGTTTTGTATCGCCGCCATGTGCATGGCATATTCACCTGATACTTGATACGCATAAGTCGGCACGCCAAACGTATCTTTGACCTCACGTACCAAATCAAGATAAGGCTGACCTGGTTTTACCATTACCATGTCAGCGCCTTCTTGGATGTCGAGGGCGACTTCATGCAGGGCTTCAGCGCGATTACCAAAATCCATTTGGTATTGTTTTTTGTGTCCGCCTTTAAGGTTGCCTGCGCTGCCGATGGCATCACGAAACGGTCCATAATAGGCAGACGCGTATTTGGCAGAATACGCCATAATGGCGGTATTAATAAAATTTTCTCCATCCAATGCTTGGCGTAGCGCGGCAATGCGCCCATCCATCATATCGCTTGGCGAGATGATATCCGCCCCTGCACGGGCATGGCTCAGGGCTTGTTTGGCGAGGATGTCAACCGTAATGTCATTGAGCACGTAGCCATTGTCATCGACAATACCATCTTGACCATGGGTGGTATAAGGGTCGAGTGCCACATCAGTCATCACTACCATCTCAGGTAAGGCGTCTTTAATTGCTTTGATAGCAGTGCAGGCAAGACCATTCTCATCATAGGCGTGTTCAGCATGTAGCGATTTTAGGCTTGGGCTAATGACAGGGAATAAATCAATGGTGGTGACGCCTAGACTGAGTAGTTGCTTGGCATACTCAATCAGCAAGTCCACGCTCAAACGCTCAACACCTGGCATGCTTGCCACAGCTTGGCGCTGCTGTTTACCATCAATGACAAACACGGGCGCAATCAGATGCTTGGGTTCAATGCTGGTTTCTTGCACCATGGCACGGATATTGTCGTTGTAACGTAGGCGACGTAAGCGAGTATTGGGGAATGAACGATTAAAAATATAACTCATAAAAACCTCTTATTATCGAGTGATACTTATTATTAAGTAACGTTATCAAGTAACGCAGAAATTGTATAAGGATAAATAAGCAAAATTTGCTAGAATGATGATTTTTTAAAAAGCTATCTTACCACAATCTACTTACGCATGGAGGGCGCCGTGAGTTTAAACCCTGTAAATGCCAATCAATTAGCCGCTCAGTCATCGACTGATAGCACTAACATGACTGACATGACGTCTAAAGAAAATGACGAGCATTCTGATTTGGCAAACGAGTCGCAATTGCAGCTCAATGAAGACAGTGAGCATCACGCCATCAGCAAACCTAGTATTGATGTGCTAGGGCAGCAGCTCGCCAACATCATGTCCCAAAGCCCATTTGTGGCGCATACCTTTACTACCTATCATTATGAAGATGGCAAAGTATATGGTAAGGTCAAGTCCAATCCCGCCCTCATCGGCAATCCAAATTTTGAGATTTTGCATGGCGGTATGACGGCGACGCTATTAGATACCATTGGGGGGCTCGAAGGCATGCTTGAAATCTATCGTCGTGACCAAGGCACGTTTGAAGAGCAGACCAAAAAAATCAAACGCATGGCAACCGTCGATTTGCGCGTTGATTATCTAGCCCCTGGGCGCGGTCATGAATTCATTGTCACAGCCGAAGTGATGCGTATGGGACGTAAAGGCTGCACCACGCGGATGATGTTGGTCAATGATGAAGGAAAACTCATCGCGCATGGCATCGCCAGTTATGCGTTTTAAAACAGCCATTTATAGTAAAAAACCCATAAAAAACCCACAGTGATGTGGGTTTTTTACTATAACAGCTTATGGCTAATCTAATGCACTAGATCTAATGAGCTAGGTCTAATGTATTAGGGTTGCACGGTGGTTGTGGTGGTCGTTGTTGAGGTCGTGTTAGTGCTAACTTGGGCAGGCTGCTGCGCTGCATCAGTAATTTTTTGCTGGGCATTATTGGCAACCTGCGACAACTTGGTGCTGAAATTCGTATGTTTTTCTATGGGTGTTTCGAGCGGTACATCGCGACTCACGCCGCCACCTAAAACTTGGTATAGCTGGATTTGACTGAGCAATTGCGACTGCTTGGTATTTAGAATACTTTGTTGGCTGCTGTAAATCGAACGCTGTGCATCTAATACGCCCAAATAATTGTCCAGACCTGCCTTGAAGCGGGCTTGAACAATTTGATAGTATTTTTGGTTAGCAGCGAGCGACTGGTTGTACGCGGTCAACTGCTGATTTAACGTTGCACGATTGGCAAATACGTCATTGACTTCTTTAAAAGCGGTTTGAATTGCTTTTTCATAAGTATTTAATGCTTGTTGTTGCTCGATTTCACTCACTTGGTAGTTGGCTTTACGTAGACCTGCATCAAAAATCGGCAAGCTCACACTCGGTCCAAAACCCCAGCTAAATGCGCCTGTTTTAAACAAATCGCCTAAGCTTGAACTGGCAGCACCCACATTGCCGGATAGGCTAATGGTTGGATAAAACGCGGCGCGCGCGGCGTTAATATTTGCGCCTGCAGCTTTTAAGTTATATTCCGCTTGACGCAAATCAGGACGATACAATAACAAATCACTGGGTAAGCCCGTGCCAAAAATACGATTATTGGTGATGCTACTAATGCCCGCTGCAGGTAGTAGACTATTATCCACAGGGGCGCCTACTAGGTAGCGTAGGGCATTTTGGTTGGTCAACAAATTGGTTTGTGCTTGGGCGATAGACACTTTGGCGGCTTCAACCGCCGCTTGGGCTTGTACGCTAGTTAGCTGCGAATCAAGACCTGCTTTAAAACGCAGCTGGTTAATGCGAAGTGAATCTTGGCGCGTAGCTAAGGTTTGTTTGGCAAGTTGCAGTTGTGCCAGACTATAGCTGTATGCCACATAGCTTTGCGCAATGTTACTAATCAAGCTAATTTGCGCGGCATCTTTGGCAGCGGTGGTCGCAAGGTAGTTTTGTAAGGCGGCATCTTTGAGGCTAGCGATACGTCCCCAAAAGTCAAACTCGTAACTTGACATGGCTAGTCCAACATTATAAGTGTTGGCAGCATTGCCCTTAAAATCACCTGCACGATTTACATTGGCAGATGAATTGATAGTGGGCACATCGGCGATGTCTTGGATTTGGTACTGTGCGCGGGCTTTTTGAATCGCCAAAATCGTGGCACTGATGTCTTTATTATTGTCTAACCCCAATTGAATCAGTTGTTTTAGCTTGGCATCACTATAAAAATCCTGCCAACGCTGAGACGCGATACTCGGCTGATTGGTGCCGCTAACAGTCTGACTGTCATAGGTTTCATAAGGCTGATTAATTGCGATATGCGGCTGTGCTACGACAGGCTCAGTTTTGGCTTTTGGAATGGTTTGACAAGCGCTGAGCGATAGTAGAGTAGCTACTATAGCGGTCAGGGGTACTAGGCGAAAGGTAGAATCCATATAACTTACCTGTATAAACATAATGTGTTTGTTATTGTAAAAGATTAAATGGGTAAAATGTTTACCCATTTATGTCTTATTGATGGTTGGATTGTGAACTGTCATCAGGCTTGTAGATACTCACCTGTGTGGGCTGTGTGACAGCGACAGGTTCAGCAGGATTAGGCGAGTAAGGTGATACGGGTTGTAAGTCACCATCATTACCATCATTGGGGTCATGCGGTTTGCTACCTTTAATCAGTGAGCGTATCCACACATAGAACATTGGGATAAAGAACACCCCTAGGATAGTTGCACTGACCACGCCGCCTAACACACTTGTACCAATCGCATTTTGGCTACCTGAGCCTGCGCCCGTTGCCAAAAATAAGGGCACCACACCAATACCAAACGCCAATGATGTCATGATAATCGGGCGTAAGCGTTGGCGAGCAGCGACCGTAACCGAGTCATATAGATTATGTCCCAAATCTTGTCGTTCTTTGGCAAATTCAATAATCAAAATCGCATTTTTGGCAGATAAACCGACAACGGTCAGCAGACCCACTTGCAGATAAATATCGTTTGAAAGCCCACGTAAACCCGTAAACAGTGCAGCACCCAATACCCCAAGTGGCACAACAAGTAGCACTGCAAAGGGAATTGACCAGCTTTCATACAGCGCGGCTAAACATAAGAACACCACTAAAATCGAAATCGCGTACAGCATCGGTGCTTGCGCGCCAGATTTTTTCTCTTCTAATGATAAACCTGTCCATTCATAACTGATGCCTTTTGGCAGTTTGGCAATCATTTGTTCCATCGCAGTCATCGCTTGACCGGTACTCAGTCCTGGCGCTGCGTTGCCTTGTAAGTTCATTGATGACAAGCTGTTATAACGCGTTAGCGTAGGTGAACCATACTGCCATTCACCGGTAGCAAATGAGCTAAACGGAATCATCTGATTATCACTGTTGCGTACATACCACTTGTTGATGTCCTCGGGGGTGGTACGGCTCTCAGCTTCACCTTGCATATACACTTTTTTGATACGACCACGATCCATAAAGTCATTGACGTAGCTACTACCCCAAGCGGTACTAAGAACACTGTTAATCAGGCTCGGCGCGACACCCATCGCAGCAGCAGCATCATAGTTGACGTTGACTTTATATTGGGGTGAATCTTCTTGTCCATTTGGACGCACGCCACTGACTTGTTTATTTTGCGCCGCCATGCCCAGTAGCATGTTACGGGCTTGCAATAAGCCTTCGTGACCTAAGTTGCCTGAGTCTTGTAGCTGCAGATCAAAACCCGTTGCCGTACCCAAACCTTGAATAGCAGGCGGTGAAATGGCATATACTTGGGCTTCATTCACTTGGGTCATAAAATAACCCATGGCACGTTTGGCAATCGATTGCGCGGTATTTTCTTTACCAGGGCGCTCATCCCAATCTTTTAAGCGTACAAATGCCAATCCCATATTTTGCCCTTGACCGGCAAAACTAAAGCCATTGACCGTAAATACAGACTGCACAAGGTCTTTTTCTTGGGTTTTATAATAGGCGTTGACCTTTTCGATAACCGCTTGCGTTTGATTTTGGGTACTACCGGCAGGCAGTTGCACCAATGTCAACAGCACACCTTGGTCTTCTTCGGGAATAAATGAACTTGGAATACGGGTAAATAAGAACACCAATGCCGCAATCACCAAGGCATAAGGAATCATATATAGCCAGCGCATTTTGATACTGCGACCCACAAAGCTTTCATAGCCTTTACTAAGACGCATAAACATGCGATTAAATGCGCCAAAGAAACCGGTCTGATGCCCGCCGTGTTTGTCATGGGCTTTAGTGCGTTTGAGGATAGTCACACATAGGGCAGGGGTGAAAATCAAGGCAACTAGGGCAGATAGTACCATGCTGCTGATAAGCGTCACTGAGAACTGGCGATAAATCACCCCAGTTGAGCCGCCAAAGAATGCCATCGGTAAAAATACCGCCGACAAAATCAAGGCAATACCAATCACCACTTTACTGATTTCGCGCATCGATTCACGGGTGGCTTCCAGTGGCGTCATGTCTGGATTTTCTTCCAGCAAACGCTCAACGTTTTCGACCACGACAATCGCGTCATCGACTAATAGACCGATGGATAACACCATGGCAAACAGCGTCAACACATTGATGGTATAGCCAAATGCGTACAAAATACCAAACGTACCCAGTATTACCACAGGTACTGCCAACGTAGGAATAATCGTTGCGCGCCAGCTTTGTAAAAACAAGAACATCACTAAGAATACCAGCGCAATCGCTTCAGCAAGTGTTCTGACTACTTCCTCAATCGACAAACGTACAAATGGCGTGGTGTCATAAGCAACCGAGGCTTTTAAGCCCGCAGGAAAATTAGGTTCAAGCTCTTTGAGTTTGGCTTCTACGGCGTTACGTGTGCTTAAAGCATTGGCGCCAGATGACAGTGAGATACCGATACCTGCCGCATCTTCGCCATTGTAGCGGGCAATCTCGCTGTAGCTTTCACTACCAATTTCCACTTTGGCGACATCACCCAAGCGAATTTGCGCACCATCTGTATTACTTTTAAGCAAAATATTACGAAATTGCTCTGGGGTTTGTAAGTAACTTTGCACGGTCACTGTGGCATTAATGGCTTGACGGGCTTCGTCAGTCGGCGTTTGTCCTAGCTGACCGGCTGATACTTGCGCGTTTTGCGCTTGAATTGCGCTGGTGATATCCGAGGGTATTAAACCATAGGTACGAAGTTTTTCAGGGTCTAGCCAAATACGCATGGCATACGCAGAGCCAAACACGTTGACGTTACCCACACCCTCGACACGGCTGAGCTGGTCAACCACGTTAGAGTTGAGATAATCGGCAATATCGGCACGATCCATACTGCCATCTTCAGATGTCATCGCCAGTACCATCAAGAAGCCACTCGTGGACTTATTGACGTTGACCCCCATGCGCTGCACCATCTCTGGTAGCGAACTCATGGCAGATTGCAGTTTGTTTTGGACTTGGACTTGTGCCGTATCGGGATCTGTCCCGTTCTCAAAGGTCAAGGTAATTTGCGCAGCGCCACTTGATGATGAACTTGAGGACATATACATCAATCCATCAAGCCCTTTCATTTTTTGCTCAATCACCTGAGTGACGGAGTCTTCAATGGTTTGGGCAGCGGCACCTGGGTAGGTGGCTGAGATACTAATGGTAGGTGGGGCAATACGTGGATACTGCTCAATCGGTAATTTAAAAATTGCTAAGATACCCATCAGCATGATGAGCATGGCAATCACCCAAGCAAAGATGGGTCTATCAATAAAAAAGCGTGACATGATATCTCCCGTGCTTATGGTTGCGCAGTTTTGGCGGTAGTTGAGCTATTTGTTACGGTCGTTTTGGTCGTCGTCGTGGTAGAAGCATTGGTCGGTACCGCGGTTGAGGCTGGCTGCGATGCCACATAAGGCATGGCTTTGACTTGCTGATCTGGTTTGACTTTGGCGCCACCAACCATCACCACTTGCTCACCTTGTTTTAGACCGCTAGTGACAATCCATTGACCTTGGTGGGTACCTTGAACCGTAACTGGGCGTACTTGGATTTTATTATTGGCGTCAACCACATACACGGTTGATTCACCTTTGGCTGTACGATTAATGGCACTTTGTGGCAATAATACCGCATTATTGATAATACCTTGAATCAACTGGGCATTCACCATCATCCCGGGCAACAACACAAAGTTATCATTGCTAAATACCGCACGCAGATTAACCGTGCCTGTGGTACTATCCACTTTAGCTTCTTCAAAGCGAAGTTGCCCCACCATCGGGTAGGTTGAGCCATCAGCGAGCTTTAACTGAACCTGTGCGGTACGCGGTGTGCTAAGTTTACCAGCCGCAAATTGCTGACGAAGCGCCAATAACTCGGCGGCTGACTGACTGATATCGACATAAATTGGATTGAGCTGAGAAACAGTTACCATCTGCGTCGTGCCCGCGGTGGCAAGCGCACCGACATTGACATTTGAGCGACTGGTGATACCACTGATAGGCGCTTTAACCACAGTACGGCTCATGGTGAGCTGGTTGCTATTCACTGATTGTTGTGCGCCGCGAGCCGCTGCTTGGGCAGCATCAATATTGGCTTGTGCCACCCCGACTTGCGCCTGCGCATTTTTAACCGCTGCTTGCGCGGTACGCACGGCGGTCGCCCCTTGGTCATATTCTTGACTGGAGATAGCTTCAGTACCGCGTAGCTGTTTTAGACGGTTTAAATTGGTTTGAGCCAGCGCAAGTTCGGCTTGGCGGGTTTCTAGCACCGCTAAGGCATTATTATAGTTGGCTTTTGCGGTATTGACACTGGCAAGACTTTGATCAAGGCTTGCGCGACTACCGGCAAGTACACTGGTGTAGCTATCGGTATTGATTTGATATAACGGCTGATTTTGTTTGACAAAAGTGCCTTCGCGAAACAACTGGCGGTCAATAATACCTGATACTTGCGGCGTAACGGTGGCTTCTTGATAGGCGACAACTTTACCTGATAACTCTTTGGTAAGTGGAATCGTTTGGAATGTTACAGGCTGTACATTGACTATTGTGGGTGGCATTTGCGCCTGTGCTCCTGCACCGCCGCCGCCACTTTGTTGCTGGGCTGCTGTGTCTGACTTATTACACCCGATTAATAAGCTACAACTCGCTAATGACACCATGAACAACACTGGGTATCTCATACCAACCTCATAAAAAGTAGGGAATTTTAAAAAAAATATTATAAAATAAATGCGACATTGTTGTTGCAATATTTACGATAAGACACAAAACTTTAGGATAACTAAATGATAGCTACATTACTACCAGTTATCGGCAGCCATTATTTTAAAAAAAAATCTTAGATTGCGAAACCAACAATATTAAACAAAGTAAGTGTTTAAGCAACAATTATTACCTATTTGTATCGATAAAAATTTTAAAATGTCAAAGCCATTGATAGATTTTTTTAATAAGGAAGCATTTGCGCATGACTTTAAGTCGTAACAAGTCACCTGATTTACGTGTTGTCAAAACCCATAAAGCCATCCGTGAAGCCTTTATTATGTTGTTGTCCGAGCAGGAGTACAACGATATAACAATCCAAGCAATTTTGGAGCGCGCCAAAGTCAATCGCGCTACTTTTTATAAATATTACAGTGGTAAGGGTGATTTGGCTGGGCAGATGATTGATGATTTCAAGCAGGAAGTCAGCCAGCTATTTCAAGACAGGCTCAATGCCGATAGTCAAATGCTACAAATGATTATGGAAAATCATTCACAAAAAATGTTTGAACGCCGCCAACAGATGCTTGCCCTGTGGAAAATCCGTACCCAACACCACAATCTTTATCATGATATGTTTTTGATGGGTAAACAAAACTTTATTGAACTGGCTAAAAAACAAAAGGCGACAGACTATTTGACGGCTGAGGCGATTGATTACCAAGCCACCATGATGGCAACTATCTTTATGGCAAGTTTTAAATACTATTTTGAAAAAGATTTGCCAATCCCAGCCGATTTAAAGGTTGAATGGGAGCAAATGCTTATCATCACAATGAGTTAATTTTCGCATCACAATCAATTGATTAGCGCATTGTAACTAAAATGCGCGATAAACTGGCTTGCCAGTTGTTCTGTCAGGGCAAGTGGCATGTCGTGACCAAGCTCATCAATGAGTATCAATTGACTGTGCGCAATATGCTTGACAAGCGAATAGGCATGACTAAATGGAATGAGTTTGTCTTGTTTGCCATGAATGATGAGGGTGGGTTGGTGGATTTGTTTGTCAATATCGACCAGTGACCCCGTCGCCAAAATTGCCAGTAACTGCCGCTGCGTGCCTTTCGGATAAAAACGCCGTTTAAACAGTTTTTTAGCTTTGCTCAGCGCCGCTTGTTCATCAAAGTAATCGGGGCTGGCGATGGTCTTGATGGTTTGCACGAACTGCTGGGTCAATGCATCCGCATCTTGGCTTTTGGGTAGTGGCTGGGTAAAGGCCCTGATGGCTTCAATGGCGGGCGGGCGCGAAAAGGGTCGATTATTACTGGTGGATAATAGTCCCAATTTTTCTACTTGGTGTGGATAACGCACCGCCATGATTTGCGCAATCATACCGCCCATCGATTGACCAATCACAAAGTATTTTTTGATGCCCAACATTTTGAGCAGTTGATAGGCATCTTCTGCCATGTCGTACAAATCATACGGTGTTTGCAGGTTTTTAAGCGGTAAACCCAGTCCGAATCTGCCGAGCAATTTGGCTTTATAAATAGGCGAATCATGAGCGGGGGTTAGTTTTTTGTGCTTAAGTTTGCTGGATTTGCCTATGTCGCGATTGTCAAATCGCACGACCCGAAATCCAGCAGTGATTAGCGCATAGCAGAATTCATTGGGCCATACCAAGCTTTGCGCGCCTAGCCCCATAATCAGTACGATGGTAGGGTGAGCAGGATCGCCACCGACTTCAACGTAGAATTTATACTTTGGGGTGTGTACCTTGGCGGCTTGCATAAAATCCGCGTGTTTGGAAGGTCGAAATTTAATGTCGATGGTGGCAGGGTTAGCAGGGTCGATGGTGGCAAGTGATTGAATGGTATCTAATGCCGATAGTTCTTGAGTTTTTTTGGCTTTATCTTCGATAAGTTGTTGTTTAATATCTGATAATGAAGAGGGGATAGTATTAGACATACAGCATCCATAATCTTAAAGCTAACCATCAAAAAGCCATCAATCACAAAACTATTAATCAAAAATCTATCAAAAATTAGCAAAGTTGTATGACGATTTAATGACGTATTATTTACCGCCCATCGAATTGGACATCAAACTGATCACCACACAGCCTTTATTAACAATTAATAAAGCCGTTGGCTGGCAAGCGTCATCAAATCGAGTAAACCTTGGCGATATCGTGAATCAGGTAAGGTCAGCACGGCTTGTCTAGCAATCTCGCTTTCTTGCATCGCTTTGTCACAGCAATACGCCAGTGCGCCGCTGTTTTTGACAATCCCAATAATCTCGCCCGTATCTTGCACTTGCCCTGTCTGAATGGCAATCCGTAATTTTTCATGCGTATCACCCGTGGTCATTTCAAGCGCTTTAATCAGCGGCAAGGTTGGCTTGCCCTCAGCGATATCATCACCCACGTTTTTGCCGAGCACCTCACTGTCACCGACAAAGTCTAAGATATCATCAATGATTTGAAAAGCATTACCAAAGTGCTGACCAAATTTGGCGAAGGCGTCATTGTATTCAGGGCGATTTTCCAAAATAGCCACGCCTTGACTTGCCATCATAAATAACCGAGAGGTTTTGCCGTCAATGATTTTCATATAATCAGCTTCGGTAGCTTTAGGGTCATGCTGATGTTGTAGCTGCAATACTTCCCCTTCAGCGATATCACAGGTGCCATCTGAGAATAACTGCAATAACGGCAACGAGCCAAAACCCACCAAAAGATTAAATGAACGGGCAATCAGATAGTCACCGACCAGTACAGCCGTTGCATTATCCCACGTTGCATTTGCGGTCGGCTTACCACGGCGCATGCCTGACGCATCAATCACATCGTCGTGTACTAACGTTGCGGTATGCAGCATTTCGGTGATTGCGCCCAAATGCATGGCAGCTTGTGATGGCTGATCGTTACAGATACGTGAGCAAAGCAGCGAAATAAGCGGGCGCATACGCTTACCGCCTGCATTGATGACATGCTGACTCACCGACATGATCAGTTTGACTTTTGAGCTTAGACTGCCATACACCTGCTTATCCATAATCTCGAAATCGTCAGCGATAATAGATTGAATCTGCTGATAGGTGACAGGCGTGCTGTTATTGTCTTTAATGACATCAGCATTGATAGCAGTGGATGTAGGATTTGATTGTTGATTGTCTAGCATAGGTTGGCTCAAAGCTTGGAGTGAAAATTCGTGAAATTTGGCTTGTGGTGAAAGTCGGCAAAATCATACCATACTGCCGTTTTTTGTGTAAGTTATAGCTGTGTATTTTTATTGGCGACTTGTATTACTCAGCATACATGGCGTTGAGAAACGCGCAATAATTTATCAGCCAAAATCGCACCCGCATCCGTGAAGTTTTACTTGATTTTAAACAATAAAAACGTTAAAATCGCGACCTTATATTTCCCTGTGTATCCGTCGTAGAAGTGTTATCGCCCTTGGTAGCCACGGTGTACGGGTTTATTGGAGCAACCAAGATGTATGCAGTAATCAAAAGTGGTGGTAAACAACATCGCGTCGTTCAAGATGAATATTTAAAAGTTGAATTACTAAAAGCTGAAAAAGGCGATACCATCAAAATTGAAGACGTTTTAATGGTCGTTGATGGCAGCGATATCAAAATTGGTCAACCTGTGGTTGCCGGTGCAGTGGTCGAAGCTGAAGTAGTAGAACATGGTCGTGGCGAGAAAGTACGTATTGTAAAACACAAACGTCGTAAACATTACCATAAAGAACAAGGTCACCGTCAATGGTATACTTTGTTAAAAATCAAAGCAATCACTGCTTAATTGACTATTTCAAACACATTAATCTCTAGGAGACATCGACATGGCACATAAAAAAGCCGCAGGTTCTACCCGTAACGGTCGTGATTCAAACCCAAAAATGCTTGGCGTAAAAATCTTTGGCGGTCAACAAGTTGTTGCTGGTAACATCATTGTACGTCAACGTGGTACAGAATTTCACGCAGGTGAAGGTGTAGGTATGGGTCGTGACCATACATTATTTGCTTTAACTGACGGCGTCGTAAAATTTGCCGTTAAAGGTAAATTCAATCGTCGCTACGTATTTGTTGAAGGCGCAGCTGAATAATCACTCAGCTTGTTGTTAAACAAATCAACCCAATAAGTCGCACTTATTGGGTTTTTTATTGCTTATAGTCAAGTGTCTTAACGGGCTTTGGATGGTTTTCAATGGTTTGGTATTACCAAGTCAGTGCCAAGCCAGTGCTTAGTAAAAACTTTCTTATCACTCAGCTATTGTTACATTTGTTACAACTTCAACAACAATCATTGCATGGGGCGTCTAGTAGGGTAAGAAAAATTTAGCGACAATATCGGTCAGCGAATTTAGCTTAACTTGTTAATTTTTAATTTATTGATTAGCCTGTTGGGCTAATATTATTTTTGAATACTTTTGCTAAGCTTTTAACAATTTTTATTGAATGAGGAACCTACTATGACAACATCTACCAATAAAATTATCAGTAAATTAGCCACAAAATTAGTCACAGGTACATTATCAGCACTATTGATTACTAGCATGCCGATGACCGTCGCCATGCAATCAGCCAATGCCGCTGTTACCAACTCAGCGGGCGCGGCAAAAAACTTAAACAACCTACTTAAAAATGTCAAAAGCATGACCGCCAATTTTAGTCAAACCACCTCTGGGGCAGGCGGCAAGGGCTTAAGTAAAGCATCAAAGAATTTCTCAGGTACTATGGCGGTGCAACGTCCAAACCAGTTTCGTTGGCAGATTGATGGTACAGCGTCGCAACTGATTGTTGCCAATGGCAATACGCTTTGGGTGTACGATAAAGACTTAAATCAAGCGACCAAGCAAAGCGTGAGCAATCAAGTCGGGGATACCCCAGCACTGATTTTGTCAGGTGACCCAAGCAAAATCGCCAATAGTTTTAATGTGACCCAGCCGATTGCCTCAAAAAATTATTATGTGCTCTACCCAAAAAATGGCAATGCCAACTTTAAAAGCTTAGGCATCGCTTTTAATAGCGGTAATCCTGTGATGATGGTATTAAATGATAATTTGGGACAAACCACCACTATTCGATTCTCCAATGTGAAACGCAATGCTTCAATTGCCAGTAATCAATTTAGCTTCACACCACCTAAAGGCGTTGATGTGATTAACCAATAAGTAGTTAACTATTTCATTCAATGAATTGTTTAAATGATTTTTGGCTGACAAACCCTGCTTATGGCAGGGTTTTTTTGCTAAAGTGTTGCTATTTAATTAACGGTTAATTACCGGAAGATTGAAGCCTGCTACTAGCATTTTTTACATAAAATGAGTAAACTATCTGTGTTTTAGCCAGTTAACAGCAATATATAGTTACTTTTGTTAAAATACGCATTTTTATAAAGTGATGTAATGCTACTTTATATTAGGTTTTCATCGTGGTTTTAGCAATATATTTGACTAGCCTGTTTAGTAACTAGCCAATCACTCACCGATTACAATAATGGTCAATGGATGTGCAGCGGGGCAGCTTGTTAGCTGGTACGAGGTAATCTTAAGGAAAATAGTTCTTAAGACGTTATCTGCCATCGTCTTTGTGATATTACGCTTGAGCCAGACGGGCTTGGTGGAAGTATCAAAAATATCGTCCCAACTTGAATTGCTTAACCCATGTAACGGTTAGTCGTATTGCCCAGGAGTATCCTCATGATTCCAGTCATTGATTGGTCTGCAATTGTATTTATTTTGGCAGCCATAGGACTTTGTATTTTCATGCTTGTTGTACCAAGATTGTTAGGTGGTACTTCTAAAGGCTTTCAAAAGCAAGAAAATTTCGAGTCGGGTGTGGTCAGTGCTGGTTCTGCCAGAATCCGTTTATCTGCAAAATTCTATATCGTCGCTATCTTCTTTGTTATCTTTGACTTAGAAGCATTATATCTATATACCTATGCGGTATCGGTCAGAGAAGCAGGTTGGCTGGGATTTTGGACCGTTGTGCTGTTTGTGGTAGAGCTGTTAATCGGTCTATATTATCTGCTTAAACTAGGGGCACTTAACTGGTCACCTGCAGACAAAAAGCCAAAACCAAAACGTTTGGCTGCTGCGCCTGCGGGCTTTAATCTGGCGGATATTACCCGCTTTAATGGTGTTGAAGAGTTAGAAATTGACCCTACTGGTAAAATCCCGGCCCAGTTGTCTGGCGCAATGAACCAAAACCCAAACAATAACGCGGTAAAATAATAACCCGACTTTGCAATCTATGTTGCAAGGTCTTTTGCATTTGTAGTGACATACAGCGAAATCCTGCTTTAAAAATCAAGGTGATCGAGCATTATGAAATATACATTAACCAAAGCCAATCCAGATGCCGACAGATTTCCAGACCAAACCCGTCAAATTATTGACGAAGAGGAAGTCAATAAAAACGTCGTCATGACGCGATTAGAAGATTTGACCCATAGCCTTGCCAACTGGGGCCGTAAGCATTCGTTGTGGCCATTTAACTTTGGCACCTCGTGCTGCTATGTGGAGTACGCAACGACATTGACAGGCGTGCATGACTTGTCGCGCTTTGGCGCTGAGGTTATTCGTGCGTCACCGCGCCAAGCTGACGTGATGATTGTGGCAGGTACTTGCTTTATGAAGATGGCGCCTGTTATCCAGCGTCTCTACGAGCAAATGCTTGAGCCTAAATGGGTCATCTCAATGGGTGCCTGTGCCAACTCAGGCGGCATGTACGATGTGTATTCAGTGGTGCAAGGCGTTGATAAAATCATTCCCGTCGATGTGTATATCCCTGGTTGCCCACCCCGTCCAGAAGCCTTGATTCAAGCCATCATGCTGCTGCAAGAATCGATTACTAAAGAACGTCGTCCACTCGGTATTCATGTCAATGACCAAGGTATCTACCAACCTGTCATGCAGCCAGAACGTGACCGTAAACAAGCCGATCGCATCGCGGTCAAAAATCTACGCAGCCCAGATAACATTGATTAATGCTAGAGATTGGTTAATGCTAGAGCATTGATTAATGCTAGAGTAAGTCTCTGGATAGATTTAGGATGAATTTTCGCTAAGTAAAAGCTTATCGAATTGCATTCAAAACAAAAAAAGGTATTCAACTACCTTCTTAATAATTGTGAATGAGGAAAGTGCCACTCATGGTAACGGTAACTGATAATCAAGCACAAACTGATGTCCCAGCAGTGATTGCAGAATTAAATCGCAAGTTTGAGGGGCAGTTTGTTGTACAAAAAACCTTTGACGCTTTTCCCACTATTTGGGTCAGCCGTGAACAGGTCATCGAAGTACTCCTGTACCTTCGCACCTTGCCACAGCCTTACGTGATGTTACTGGATATCTCAGCGATTGATGAGCGCTTACGCCAGCATCGTAAAGATAGGGATGGCAATGCCTTACCTGACAGTGATTTCACCGTGTTTTATCACTTAATGTCATTGGAGCGCAATACGGATATCCGCATCAAAGTGGCGCTCAAAGAATCTGACTTACACATCCCAACGGCAACCCGTATTTGGCCGAATGCCAACTGGTATGAGCGCGAAACGTGGGATATGTTTGGCATTACCTTTGATGGTCACCCCCATTTAACCCGTATTTTATTGCCAAAATACTGGGAAGGTCATCCACTGCGTAAAGAATACGCCTCTCGTGCAACTGAAGTGCCGCCTTATTATCTCGATAAAGGCAAGCAGATGTTTGAGCAGGAGAATCTACGATTTGTTCCAGAAGAGTGGGGCATGAAACGTAGTGGCCGTGACGAAGACTTTATGTTCCTAAACTTGGGTCCTAACCACCCTTCTGCGCACGGTGCCTTTCGCGTTGTGCTTCAGTTAGACGGTGAGGAAGTCATCGACTGTATCCCAGACATTGGTTATCACCATCGCGGCGCTGAAAAAATCGCCGAACGCCAAACTTGGCATTCATTTATTCCTTACACTGACCGTATCGATTATCTTGGTGGGGTGATGAATGAGTTGCCCTACATCATGTCAGTGGAAAAACTGGCAGGCATCACGGTGCCGGATCGCGCAAATACCATTCGTATCATGATGAGTGAGTTCTTCCGTATCACCAATAATTTGCTGTACTGGGGCACCTTCATTCAGGATGCGGGCGGTATGACGCCAGTATTTTATATGTTCGCCGACCGTCAAAAAGCGTATGATGTGATTGAAGCGGTAACCGGTTATCGTATGCACCCAGCGTGGTTTCGGATCGGCGGTACCGCGATGGACTTGCCAAACGGCTGGCACAAACTGGTTCGTGAATTCTTAGATTGGATGCCAAAACGTATCGATGAATACGTCAAAGCCACCATGAAAAACAAGGTACTACAACTGCGTACCCAAAACGTTGCCCAATATGATGCTAAATCTGCACTGGCTTGGGGCGTATCAGGTCATGGACTTCGTGCCACGGGTATCCCTTACGATGTGCGTAAAGCGCGTCCTTATCTTGGCTATGAAAATTTTGATTTTGAAGTGCCAATTGAGTTTAATGGCGATGCGTATGACCGCTGTTTGGTCAAAATTGAAGAGATTCGTCAGTCACTGCGTATCATTGAGCAATGTCTCAACAACATGCCAATGGGCGCATACAAAGCCGATCACCCACTGGCTGTCCCACCACCCAAAGACCGCACCTTAAATGACATTGAGACCTTGATTAACCACTTTATTTCAGTATCGTGGGGTCCTGTCATGCCAGAAGGCGAGTCCTCCTTTATGGTGGAAGCGGTGAAAGGCATTACCAACTATTATATTACGTCTGATCGCTCAACCATGAGTTACCGTACCCGCATTCGTACACCGACCTTTGCGCACTTACAGCAAATGCCGTCAGTCATTAATGGTAGCTTGGTATCTGACTTAATTATTTATCTAGCGTCAATTGACGTTGTTATGGCAGACGTTGACCGTTAGGAGAAAACCACCGATGAAGATTGTAACTGATAAAACCCCAAAGGTGGATGTCGCAAGCATTCTAACCGAAGCAGAAATTCACGACATTCATGAATTTATGCATCACTACCCACAAAGCCGCGCGGCATCACTTGATGCGCTAAAAATTGTCCAGCGCCGTAACGGCTGGGTGGATGATGCACAAGTCAACGCGATTGCTAATATCTTAAAAATCCCAGTCACCGATGTGGAAGGGGTTGCCACGTTTTATAACCGTATCTACCGTTCACCAGTTGGTCGTCATGTGATTTTGGTCTGTGACTCGATTGGTTGTTATTTGGTAGGTGGCGAGAATTTAGGTCAAGCTTTTGAGCGCACTTTAGGTATTAGTTTTGGTCAAACTACCCCAGACAATCGTTTTACCTTGTTACCCATTTGTTGTTTGGGTAACTGTGATAAAGGTCCAGCGGTTTTGATTGATGAAGATACTTACGGTCCTGTCCAAATTGAAGAGATTGCTGAATTGCTGGAGCAATACGCATGAATATAACCCGTCAAATTAATAATCGAAAAATTGGCAAATCACCCAGTCAATTGGGCGAGCAAAGCATTCCTATTTATGGTGATAAAGCGACAGCCACCAGTGAGACCAAGCCCCTGACTTGGCGTTTGGCGCATTATGACTCAGTGCTAGATTTGGCAACCTATGAAAGCCTAAAAGGGTTTGAAGGTCTAAAAAATGCCTTGGCCAAATCTGCCAAAGAAGTGGGCAACATGATTAAAGATGCCAACGTGCGTGGACGTGGCGGTGCAGGCTTTAATGCAGGTCTTAAATGGACCTTTATGACGCCACCCGATGGCGGGCCTCGTTACTTGATTTGTAACGCAGATGAGATGGAGCCAGGCACGTTTAAAGACCGTCTATTGATGGAGCGCCTACCATTTCAGCTGATTGAAGGGATGATAATCTCAGGTTATGCCATTGGTGCAACCGCAGGGTATATTTTTATCCGTGGTGAGTATATTGAAGCCGCCAAACGCCTAAATAATGCATTGGATGAGTGCCGTGCCAAAGGGTATTTAGGTGATAATATCTTAGGTTCAGGCTATAGCTTTGATTTACACGTGCATACCGGTGCAGGTCGTTATATCTGTGGTGAAGAAACTGCGCTCATTAACTCGCTTGAAGGTCGCCGTGCCAATCCACGTACCAAACCCCCCTTCCCACAAGTATCAGGGGCATGGGGTCGTCCCACTGTGGTCAATAACGTAGAGTCTTTAAACAACATGCCGGGTATCATGCTGCATGGCGTAGAATGGTATAAAGGCTTGGCACAAGGCAAATCAGAAAACCCCGGCACTAAAATCATGGGTTGTTCAGGTCTAGTCAATGACCCAGGGCTATGGGAACTGCCATTTGGTACTACCGCTCGCGAAATTATTTTTGATTATGCCAAAGGCATGAAAGATGGGCGTAAATTAAAAGCTTGGTTACCAGGCGGTGCGTCAACTGACTTTTTAACCGCCAGTGACGAGCATTTAGACCTGCCAATGGACTTTGAACCCATCATGAAAGCGGGTAGCCGTTTAGGTACCTGCTTGATTATGGTGGTAGATGAATCGCAAGATATGGTGTCACTGTCACTCAATTTGCAAAAATTCTTTGCCCGTGAATCCTGCGGTTGGTGTACGCCTTGCCGTGATGGGTTGCCATGGGGGGTCAAAACCTTGCATGCCATCGATACAGGCAATGGTCAACCTGTCGATATTGACGTATTGCGCCAATTGACTAAAGATTTGTGGTTAGGTAAAACCTTCTGCGCCCACGCACCGGGTGCGGTTGAGCCATTACAAAGTGCGTTAAAATACTTTTTACCAGAATTTGAAGCCAAAATTGGTAACAATGTGGCGCCTGAAGAACAATTGTCCCCAACGGGCGTGCCTTCATCTGCAAATAGCGGAAAAGTTGAAGTGTATCAACCCGTTAAGACCACCAATGGGCAATCAGTGTAAGGAATTAGCATGGCAATTATTCATATAGACGGTCAAGACGTCGAAGTTGATGGTGCCGATAACTTGCTACAAGCTTGTTTATCGCTTGGCATCGATATCCCTTATTTTTGTTATCACCCCGCATTGGGCTCGGTGGGTTCTTGCCGTCAATGTGCCGTCAAGCAATATAATAACAAAGAAGATTATGAAGCGGGTCGTGGTCGTTTGGTCATGTCATGTATGGTCAATCCGACCCCAGACATGTGGATCTCAGTGACGGATGCAGAAGTGAAAAACTTCCGTAAAAGCTTGGTTGAGTTCTTAATGACTAACCACCCCCATGACTGTCCGACCTGTGAAGAGGGCGGTCATTGTCACTTGCAAGATATGACCTACATGTCAGGTCACAATCATCGTAAATACCGCTTTACTAAACGTACCCACCAAAACCAAGACTTGGGTCCATTTATCAATCATGAGATGAACCGCTGTATCGCGTGTTATCGCTGCGTGCGTTATTACAAAGACTATGCAGGTGGTGAAGATTTAGGGGTTTACGCATCAGCAAGCCGTGTGTACTTTGGTCGTGATAAAGACGGTCAGTTTGAAAGTGAATTTTCAGGTAACCTCACCGAGGTTTGTCCAACTGGGGTATTCACCGACAAAACTCACTCAGAGCGCTACAATCGTAAATGGGACATGCAATATGCCCCAAGTATTTGTCATGGCTGTTCGGCCGGTTGTAATATCTCAGCGGGTGAGCGCTATGGTGAATTACGCCGTATCGAAAACCGTTTTAATGGGGAAGTCAACGCTTACTTCTTATGTGACCGTGGTCGTTTCGGCTATGGCTATGTTAACCGCCAAGACCGCCCAATTCAAGCGGTTGAAACACTAAGCGGTAAACAAACCAATTTGAGCATTGACCATACTATTGATGCCATCAAAAACCGGTTACAAGGCAAAAAAGCCATCGGTATTGGTTCACCTGTTGCCAGCCTTGAATCAAACTATGCGCTAAAACGCTTAGTCGGTGCCGAAAATTTTAGCATTGGTATTAGCAAACAAGAAAAAACCGTGGTACAAAAATGTATCGATGTGTTGACCACAGAAAATATCCATAATCCAAGCATGCGTGAGATTGAGGATTATGATGCGGTATTGATTTTGGGTGAAGATATTACCCAAACCAGTCCGCGTATTGCACTGGCAGTACGCCAAGCGGCAAAAAATCGCGCCAAACAAATGGCAGATGCACTAAAAACGCCAGATTTCTTGGCAGAGCCTGTGGCTCGTATCGGTCAAAAAGACTATAGCCCAATCTTTATTGTGGATGTCAAAGATACGCGCCTTGATGATATCGCCAAAGTAAGCTGCGTTGCTACCCCAAGCGATATCGCTGAACTAGGCTTTAGCATTGCTGAGCACATGAAAACGTTGGCTACCTCACAATTACCAAAAGATTTGGTCATCGATGAAGACGATAATGCTGATATGCAAGCATTTGCTAAACATATCGCGCAGACGCTGCTTAAAGCAACCAAACCCCTTATTATCTCAGGCTCGTCACTGTACCACACCGCCATCATAGAAGCGGCGGCACAAATTGCCAATATCGCCGAACAAAAACGCGGTGAAGTGGTCATCTATGAAAAAGGCGTGGTTGACGCCCACAACGTCCAAGTGGATGCAGAGATTGCCAAAATCGATGCAGAGCAAGCCAAACTCAAACAAGAGATGGATGAAGCGGCATTTGCTGAACAAGCCAAGCAAGTTAAACGCCCAAGCCGTATGAACCCGACCAAAGGCTATCAAGAAAAAGCCGGTTTGTACTTGTCAGTACCTGCTGCCAATAGTATAGGCGTCAACTTACTCGGTGGTAAAGCGATTGATGAATTAGGTGATGATGCCGATGTGGTGATTGTCATGGAAAATGACATCAGCCGCCGCCTAACCGCCGAGCAAATGAACCAATTGGTGGCCAACAAATCACTGATTGTACTTGATCATGAAGCTTACCAATGGCATAACCAGGCTGATGTGATGGTACCTGTAGCAACCTTTGCAGAAGCGGACGGTACACTAATCTCAGCAGAAGGTCGTGCACAGCGTTTCTTCCAAGTTTATGATCCTGTTTACTATCGCCCGCAAAGTATGGTCAAAGAAAGCTGGCGTTGGTTGCATGCGGTAGAGTCTGAGCTCAATGGCCGTGCGATTGACTGGACGCAGCTTGATGATGTGATTACTGCAGTCGCAGACACCAATCCACAATTAGCCGCAATCAGACAAGCAGCGCCATCAGCCGATTACCGTATTACTGGTCTAAAAGTCGCGCGTGAGCCACGTCGTTATTCCGGTCGTACGGCGATGCGTGCGCCGATTTCTGTGCATGAACCAGAGCAGCCAAAAGATATCGATACGGGCCTCACCTTCTCCCAAGAAGGTTATGTGGGCACCCAGACGGATTCATCAATGATTCCATTTGCTTGGTCAGCAGGTTGGAACTCACCGCAAGCTTGGAATAAATACCAAGATAAAGTGGGTGGTCATCTAAAACATGGCGATCCAGGGGTGCGTATTTTTGATGCGTTAACCGCATTGCCAAAACGTGAGTATATTGCGCCTGCGGCAGCTAGCCAACAAGGTTCCACCCAGCTAGTACCTGTGTATAATATTTTTGCGAGTGATGAATTAACCGCTCGTAGTGAAGTTGTTGCCTCACAATTGCTACCAGCTGCTTTTAGTGTATCAACGGATGATGCGGATAAATGGCAGCTGCAATCAGGTGATATGTTAACGGTCACAGTGAAGGGTGTAGCGACTACCTTACCTGTGCAGCTTGTCGATTATTTAGCCGAAAGCTGTGTGGGCTATCCTGTGGGTCAGGCGGGTGAGTTAGAAGCCCTGCTGGCGCAGCCCTATACGGACATCAGTATCGTAAAATCAGCAACTACCAACACTGTCACCCAAGCGGTATCACCAGCTAATAATGGTGGCGTGACAGCTCAAGTAACTCCAGGGGAGGGGGTATAATGGATCATTCTGTTAGACAGATGCCCGATTTACCTGCATGGCTGGCTGGGGTAATGTCCCCTGAAGCTTGGTCAATTGTATTTTTGGCAGTGCAATCAATTGTTATTTTCTTGGCGGTGGTGATTTTTGCCGCGTTGATGATTCCTTATGAACGTCGCATGTTGGCACTGTGGCAAGACCGTTATGGTCCAAACCGTGTGGGTTGGCAAGGTTCGCTACAAGTTGCCGCGGATATGCTCAAAATCTTCTTTAAAGAAGACTGGACCCCAAAATTTGCCGATAAATTTATCTTTATCTTGGCGCCTGCGATTTCATTGTTTACCGCTTTAGCTGCTTATATCATTGTACCAGTCACGCCATCACTCGGTGGCGCAGACTGGAGCATCGGTATTTTGTTCTTTTTTGCGATGGCAGGGTTGGCGGTTTATGCCGTGATGTTTGGTGGCTGGGCATCAGCCAATAAATATGCCTTGCTCGGTGGTTTACGCTCTGCTGCCCAAACCATTAGTTATGAAGTCTTTCTAGGATTATCGCTAATGGGTGTGGTGGCGTTGGCAGGGTCATTTAACTTACGCGATATCGTATACTCACAAGCCGGTGGTTTTTGGCACTGGAATGTGTTTGGTCAAATTTTAGGGTTTTTAACCTTTATGGTCGCAGGTGTGGCAGTCACCCACCGTTTCCCATTTGACCAGCCAGAAGCAGAGCAAGAATTGGCAGAAGGTTACCACGTTGAATACTCAGGTATGAAATTTGGTATGTTCTTTGTCGGCGAGTATGTGAACATCGTGTTGGTATCGTCGCTGATTACTATTTTATTCTTTGGTGGTTGGTTGCCATTATTTGATGGACTGAGTTTTATCCCGCCGATTATTTGGTTCATGTTAAAAACGCTATTTTTCATGACCATGTTTGTATTGGCGCGTGGGGCGTTGATGCGTCCACGTTATGACCAAGTAATGAACTTTGGCTGGAAAATTTGTCTACCCATTACCTTGATTAATTTACTCGCGACGGCGGCCTATGTATTATGGCGCACCCATGGTGTAGGGTAAGGTGGAGATTAACGTATGTATTTGACTATGGTAAAAAACACGATTACGGGTTTTGGCTCAATTCTGCGCACCCTAATCATGGTCGCAAGTCATGCGACCCGTAAACGTGATACGATTTTATACCCAGAACAACCTGTTCCTGTACCGCCGCGTTTTCGGGGGCGTATTGTACTGACACGTGACCCGGATGGGGATGAGCGCTGTGTGGCCTGTAATTTATGTGCTGTCGCTTGCCCGGTGGGTTGTATTTCACTGCAAAAAGCGGAACGTGAAGACGGACGCTGGTATCCAGAGTTTTTCCGTATTAACTTCTCACGTTGTATCTTTTGTGGTATGTGTGAAGAAGCGTGCCCGACAACGGCTATTCAGATGACGCCAGATTTTGAGCTCGGTGAGTACAACCGTCAAAACTTGGTGTATGAAAAAGAGCATTTGTTAATTTCAGGCCCGGGTAAATTCCCTGACTACAATTATTACCGTGTGACTGGGATGGCGACCAAAGATAAACCTAAAGGGGCACACCAAAATGAGTCTGCACCGATTGATTTACGGAGTTTATTGCCATGATAACCGGAGCAACGATAGGGTTTTATTTATTAGCGATTGTCGCTATTTTGGCTAGTTTGCGCGTGATTACTCGTACCAATCCTGTGCATGCGTTATTAAACATGATTGTCACGCTGCTGGCGTTATCAGGTATTTTCTTTGCCTTAGGTGCGCCATTTGCCGGTGCGCTTGAAATCATCGTTTATGCGGGTGCGATTATGGTATTGTTCGTTTTTGTGGTGATGATGCTGAACTTAGGCACCCAAACTACCTTAGAAGAAGAAAGCTGGTTATCATCCTCGGCTTGGGCAGTACCGGCAGGACTTGCATTTATTGTGGGTTTGACCTTGTTTAGTTTGATTGGCATGAAACATGGTTTTGAAGGAATGATGCCAGCGTTTATCGGGGTAGAGCCAGTTACGGCAAAAATGATCGGTGCCAAATTATTTACTGAATATTTATTGTTGGTCGAAATTGCAGGGTTTTTATTACTAGCGGGTTTGGTGGCGGCTTATCATTTGGCAAAATCTGCCTTGGATGATGAAAACGAAAGTCATAACAGTGAGCTTGGTAATACCATACAACCTGCCTTAACGAAGTTTATTGATAGAGAGCCCAGCCAACCGGCTGTGTTACGCGAAGTTCAGGAGGAGAAGGCATAATGGGACACTTTCCATTAGAGCATGTGCCATTAGAGCACGGTCTAATCTTGTCAGCGATTTTGTTTGCCATTGGTTTTTGTGGTGTGATGGTACGACGTAATTTTTTGTTTATGTTGATGAGTCTTGAGATTATGATGAATGCTGCTGCCTTAGCATTTGTAGTGGCAGGTAGTCGCTGGGTCAGTCCTGACGGACAAATTATGTTTATTTTGGTGCTAACTTTGGCAGCCGCTGAAGTCGCAATTGGGTTGGCTATTCTTTTACAGTTTTATCATAAGCGTGGTCATTTAGATGTCGATACGGCAAATGAGATGAAAGGGTGAAATCAAAATGAGTATGTTACCTTTAACCTTTATGCTGCCGCTGATTGGCTTTCTGATTCTAGCGACCATGCGTGACCGCTTAAGCGAAAACGCAGCCGCAGTGGTCGGTGTCGGTAGTATGGGTTTGGCTGCTTTGTGTGCCTTGATGGCAGGCAGTGATTTTTTAATGAACCACCCACAAGGCGCTATCATTAATCAGCCATTGTGGACGTGGATGCAAGTCGGTAGTTTTGCCCCAAAATTTGGTCTCATGCTGGATGGTTTGGGCGTGACGATGATGGGCGTGATTACCGGTGTCGGTTTTTTAATTCATATTTTCGCGTCATGGTATATGCGCGGTGAAACAGGCTACGCAAGATTTTTTAGCTATATGAACCTGTTCGTCGCAAGTATGTTGTTACTTGTGCTTGCTGACAATTTAGTGCTGTTGTACTTAGGTTGGGAAGGCGTTGGTATCTGTTCTTACTTATTGATTGGTTTTTATTATCACGAGCGCGCCAACGGCCGTGCTGCGATGAAAGCCTTTACCGTAACCCGTGTGGGTGATGTGTTTTTAGCATTTGGCTTATTCTTGTTGTTCCGTGAATTGGGTACGTTAAATATCTCAGATATCAATGCCAATGTATCGCAAATGCTAACGTCGGCAGGGTCAACGGTGACGATTTTTGGTCATAGCTATCCTACTATCAAAGTTGCGGCTGTGATGCTAGTGCTTGGTGCGATGGGTAAATCTGCACAAATTCCGCTACATTCTTGGCTTGCTGATGCGATGGCAGGTCCTACGCCTGTTTCAGCCTTGATTCATGCGGCAACGATGGTTACCGCAGGTGTGTATTTAATTGCCCGTTTACATCCTGTGTTCTTATTGACCCCTGATGTGTTGGCAAGTTGGGTGGGTATCGTTGGGGCAACAACATTGTTGGTTGCTGGTTTCTGTGCGCTTGCACAAACCGATATCAAACGTATCTTAGCTTATTCAACCATGAGTCAAATCGGCTATATGTTCTTGGCATTAGGGGTAGGCGCTTGGCAAGTTGCAATTTTCCACTTGATGACCCATGCGTTCTTTAAAGCTTTATTATTTCTAGGGTCGGGCGCTGTTATCTTGGCTTACCATCATGAGCAAAACATCTTTAAAATGGGTGGGTTGTTTTATAAAAATAAATTCCTATTTGCGGTGTTTGCGATCGGGGGTGGGGCACTTGCTGCGATTCCTTGGATTACGGTGGGTTATTACTCAAAAGATGAAATTATTTGGGAAGCCTTCGCATCAGGTCATATGAATTTATTTTGGATGGCAGTGGTGGGTGCGTTTTTAACCTCGATTTATACGTTTCGTATGATTTGGATTGTGTTCTTTGGTGAAGAAAAAACGCCTATTCACGATCTTAAAGGTTGGACATACTGGCTGCCGCTCGCGGTATTGCTAGTGTTATCAACTGCGGTGGGGGCGATGATTCATCCACCATTAGCAGGCGTATTGCCACAAAGTTTTAGCGTGATTCATCCTGAGGTAGAACATGGTAAGCACACGGCAGAAATGATTGTGATGGCTGCGATGTTGGCGGGGTTGATTGTGGGTGCTTTCTTGTTTGCCCTAGATAAAGGTCGCATCGTGAGTAAGTTTAACCAAACAGGTTTGGGCCGTGCGCTTAATTACTGGTGCTATCATGGTTTAGGTTTTGATGCTTTGTATGACATTGTATTTGTTAAACCATTCTTATTGATTGGTAAGTTGATTAAAATTGACCCGATTGACCGCACTTGGAATATTTTACCAGCCCTATCGTTGGCAGGTAACCGAGTGGCGACATGGTTCCAATCTGGCTCGATTCGTGGGTATGCTGCAAGCTTCGGTCTTGGCATGGCAGTATTGTTGGTGTTGGTAATGATGATGATAGGGAAGTAACAGTTATGCAAAATAATCTCTTATTACCCGCCTTGATATTTATTCCAATCATTGCAGGTTTTCTGTGTTGGTTGGTTGAAAAAGTTGATGAACGTTTTCCGCGGTGGATTGCGTTTCTTGGCATGCTATTAACGTTTTTGATTACGGTAGCTATTTGGCAAAACGGTAACTTTATTGGTGCAGCACAAACCATTGCTGAGGTGACTGCTAAACCGACTTGGTTGGCAGAGTTTCAACTACCTTGGATGCCCTCATTGGGGGTCAGTTTCCATTTAGCCATTGACGGATTATCGCTGTTGATGGTGAGCCTAACAGCCTTCTTAGGTATGATGGCGGTGGCGTGTTCATGGGGTGAGATTACTCGCCGTGTGGGCTTCTTCCATCTTAATCTGCTTTGGAGTCTGGGCGGTGTTATTGGTGTTTTCTTAGCAATCGATATGTTCTTGTTCTTCTTCTTTTGGGAGATGATGTTAGTTCCTATCTATTTCTTGATTGCAATCTGGGGACACAATGCGATTGGTGGTAAAACCAAAGAATATGCCGCAACCAAATTCTTTATTTATACCCAAGCATCGGGTCTGATTATGTTGATTGGTATTTTGATTTTGGTGATGATTCATGCATCAACGACAGGTCAAATAACTTTTAACTATATGGACTTGCTCGGTACAGATCTTGGCAAATGGCAATATCCAATCATGCTGATGTTCTTTATTGGCTTTGCGGTTAAATTACCAATTTTCCCACTGCATGGCTGGTTACCCGATGCGCACGCACAAGCACCGACTGCAGGCTCGGTCGATTTGGCTGGTATTTTGATTAAAACTGCGGCGTATGGTTTATTGCGGTTTGTCCTACCATTATTCCCAGAAGCCAGTGCTCAGTTTGCACCGATTGCGATTACCTTGGGCGGTATTGGTATTTTTTATGGGGCTTGGCTTGCGTTTATGCAGCAAGATATCAAGCGGTTACTGGCTTATACCAGTATTTCACACATGGGTTTTGTGGTACTTGCGTTGTATGCCGGTACGTTAATTAGTTTCCAAGGCTTGATGATTCAAATGTTGGCACATGGTCTTAGTTCAGCGGCATTATTTATCATGAGCGGTCAGCTTTATGAGCGTCTACATACCCGTGATTTGAGCCAAATGGGTGGTATGTGGGGTCAAATGCGTTATTACCCACCGTTACTTATGTTCTTTGCCGCGGCATTATTAGGTATTCCAGGTACAGGTAATTTTATTGGTGAGTTCTTAATTCTTCTAGGGTCTTTTGCCTCGCATCCTGTGGCAGTGGTGTTTGCAACCTTTAGCTTAGTCGTTGCAGGTTTATACGCATTAATTATGGTTTATAAAGCATTATTTGGTACGCCAACAGCGACGATTGAAAAAATGTCACCGATGCGTGATATCAATGCGCGTGAAGCGGCAATCTTGTTGGTGCTTGCGTTTGGCTTAGTATGGTTAGGTCTATATCCACAATCATTCTTAGATACCTCTGATCACAGTATGCAGTGGATTAGTGAGGCATATCATGTCCAGCAAGTTGTACCTACTTCTCAAGAGCCATTTGCTCATATGGAGGTAAAATAGATGAATCCTATTATTCCATTTGCTAGCAATGTGCTCATGCCATTGTTTCCAATGATTTTAATTTCCATTACCACGGTGGTGGTGATGATTGCCATCGCCATGAAGCGTTCAAATTTTGTGGCAGGCACCCTTAGTGTCATTGGTCTTAATGCTGCCTTGGTTGTTGTCCTTATACAATTATTGGGTGGCAATGCTGATAGCATATTGCATGGTCTGTATGAATTATTTACGCCATCGCAAGGCTTGATTGCTCCCTTATTTGTGGTGGATAGTTTTGCCCAGTTCAATATGGTGATTATTTTAATCAGCTCGCTTGCGTGCTTTACCTTGGCGTATGGTTACATTGGAGGCTATCGCGATAATAAAGAAGAGTTGTATTTGCTACTGCTTATCTCAACATTGGGCGCGCTGTTTATGGTATGCGCTGATAACTTAGCTTCTTTCTTTGTCAGCTTAGAGTTATTGTCGGTACCGCTATATGGTATGTTGGCTTATACTTATGCGCGTGGTAAATCGTTAGAAGCGGGTTTTAAATACCTCATTTTATCGGCGACAGCCTCTGCTACCATGTTGATGGGTATGGCATTAATTTACGCAAACACAGGGACTTTATCATTCCGTCAAATTGGTATGGCAATCGTACCCATGTTTCAAAATGGTATCGTTATGCCGATTTTGGTGGTGGGGACTGCATTAATGTTATTTGGTATTGCCTTTAAACTCTCAGCAGTACCATTCCATACTTGGACGCCAGACGTTTACCAAGGTGCGCCTGCGCCTGTGGCGACTTTCTTAGGCAGTGTTTCCAAAGTAGCTATGATGGCGTTAGGGTTACGTTTCTTATTGTCTACGGCGACCTTAGCCTTGCCAGCAATCAATACCTTGATTGTGGTGATTGCCAGTTTATCGATGATTATCGGTAACGTACTGGCGCTTCGTCAGCACAATATAAAACGTCTGTTAGCCTATTCATCTATTGCGCACATCGGCTATGTGTTAGCGATTATCAGCGCCGTAAAAGTTGAATCAGCAGGTTTTGTCAGCCTTTACATGGCAGTGTATGCGTTTACCACCATTGGTGCGTTCGGTGTCGTGACTATCATGTCAAGCCCGTACAAACGTCAGGGTGAAGCAGAGTTGGTTGAAAACTTCCAAGGGATTTTTTGGCAACGTCCTGTGCTAACCGCTGTATTGACTGTGATGCTATTATCATTGGCAGGTATTCCATTGACCGCCGGGTTTATCAGCAAATTCTTTGCGATTTTTGCTACCGTTTCTGCGCAAAGTTGGTGGCTCACTGCCATGATTATCGTGGGTAGTGCAATTAGCTTGTATTACTATCTAAATCTTATGGTCACCTTGTTTAGACGTCCCCAAGAAGTACAGCCGCACGATGCGGTCAATCATTGGGGTATTCAAGCAGGCGGCATCATGGTGTTGTTGGTGACGTTAGCGGTATTGTACTTCGGTATTTTCCCCGAAACGTTATCAAAAATTATCACGCTAGTTCGCATATATTAATCCAATTTTAGTACTGCGAATAAAAAAGCGTATCTTAGCTCATTAAGGTACGCTTTTTTGTTTATAATGATGCAAAAAAATGGTCAAGATAATATGTCAGATGATAAAAGTATTCGCGTTAAAGTGATTGAAGTGACCCGTTGGGCGCCCACCTTGCTAAGTTTTAAAGTCACGCGCCCCGATGGCTTTAAATTTACCGCAGGGCAATTTGTTAGGCTCGGTATCCATGGCAAAGATTTACAATATTTTGCACAAAACCATGAGACCAAATTAATAACTTCTGAGACGCAAGATAAGCCCATTGACCTTGATGGCTATGTGTTTCGCGCGTATTCCGTCGCATCTTCGCCCTATGATGAATTTATTGAATTTTTCTCGGTGGTCATTCCTCACGGGGAATTCACCAGTAAGGTTAATCATATCCAAGTGGGCGATAGTTTATTGCTTAATACCACGCCATTTGGCTACTTGACCTTAGTCCGCTACCAGTTACCCCTACCCAATGATTTATGGTTGCTGGCAACAGGCACGGGTTTAGCCCCATTTTTATCGATTTTAAAGACCATCGAGGTATGGCAGCAATATCAGCGCATTATTTTGGTGTACAGCGCACGCACCTCGCAAGAGCTTGCTTATCAAGCGGAAATTGGCTCGATTAAGTCAATCTATGGCGACAATGGGGCAGCGTTTGTATTTTTGCCCATTGTCACGCGAGAAGCGGATTATGCCGGGCAAAAAGCGCGTATTCCTAACTTGATAGTGTCGGGCAAGTTAACCCAGTTGGTAGGGCAAAAACTGGATAAAGAGCGCAGTCACGTGATGCTGTGTGGTAACCCACAAATGGTCGAAGATACCAAAGAAGCCTTAAAATCGATTGGATTGACCATGAATCGGCGCGGCGAAGGCAATATTGCCGTTGAAAACTATTGGTAAGCATCTCGTTAATTGGCAAAGCATAATCAGTAAAAAAATTGGTGAAAGAAAAGCGGTAAGGGATGAGGGTTGATACCCATGAAAAATACTAAGCCGCTTTTGTGGCGGTATTGGTCACTGCAGGATTATCCGCTTCGGTAATCAATTGGTCACCACTGCCTATATTGAGAATTTCACCGACGTTGGCATTGGCTCTCATTAGGAGCTGCTGTTCAGCAAGATAGCCATGATTAACTTGCACTTTGCGCAATGTTGCCATGATTTTTTCGTTTTTCTTAAGCCAGCGACCAATATCGAGATACAAGATATCATCTTTTTGGTGCACCAAATTGATTTTCTCTAAAATCATGCCGAGCGGGTCTTTCTTTAACACTCGTTTAAAAAACCAAAGCGCCGCATGAATCGCTTTTGATTTCAGATAGGAATCTGAATACAAGGCAATGACATCGGTGTCAGTTAATTGCTGAAATACCAAGCGTTGGCGATAACGGTCAAATTGGGCATGTACCACACCTAAGTTGACAGCCAGGTCAGCGAAAATGCCATTATAGTTAACCGTTGCATACAGTCGAAGCCAGCCTTCATGAATCTCTAGATGCATGGCTAATATCGCTTTGACTTTTTCAACCACAAATTTTTGAATGGCATCGTTTAGCTGTTTTTCGGTGGCGGGCACGATAAACTCTTGACCGGCAAAATCTTCAATTTTTTCATACCACGTTTGTGATTTTTGCATCAGTTCACGTGCGATTTCTTCAGAATGGGTGGCAAAAAATTCATCCAGTTGCGTTTTGCTCGTTATCACTATCGTTTCTCAGTTTTTTTATATTTGTATTGAAAGCTATTATTGTAGTCAGTTTTTGGGCATTGTAAAGTTGCTAATCATAAAGTCATTAATCATAAAGTCGCTGACCCGTCTACAAAAAATCTTGTACCAGTAATTGGTAAACATTGATTGCTACTTATTAATTGCTCACCACTGATTGCTAATGGCGTATGAATTTAGCTTCAGCCAATGTTTGATTTAATCTATAATATCTGCGCGTTATAATACATGAGTGATTTGTATTTTTTTAGCAAGGTTGTAGAGATAGCGTCATCATCGTTTAAAGGGTTATATTTTGGTGTATAGCAAAGACAGTCACCGTGATGTTTTTCATAAGTTAATGCCACATACTGCGGCTTGCAAAGACAGCGTCATGCTATTTGCTACCATTACGGCAGTGGCAATTCATGCGGCTGTTATTTTTGGTATCCAATTTGAAGATAAAAGCTCACCAACCGCAGCGGTGCAAGAAGTCACCACGGTGTTGACCGAAAATCTGCAAAAGAATGAGAAAGCCGATTTTATCGCCAATGCCGGCCAGCAAGGTGGCGGTGAGTCCAACGAAAAGCTACGGCTTGAAAATAATACCATAAGCCCCTTACAAGACGAAGCAATCAATGACACCGATGATATCGTGAGTCAAGAACGCCAAACGCGTCAAGAAGCGTTTCAAGAAAGCTATCTACGTACCACGTTAAGCTTTGAAAAAATCCGCAGAGAAAATAACATTAAAAAACAAGACGATAGCGAAAATCTAGCCGCGCAAGAACAACGGGTACAGGCACAAATTGCCACCCTTGAAACCAAAATCAGCAGTAACCGCCAATTACTAGCCAAAAAATCTGCGGTCAAGACTATCAGTAGTAACTCCACCACCACGGGTGAAGCCGCGCGCTATATCGAGAATTTTCGCCAACAAGCCTATCATATTGGCAACCAGCAATATCCCCAAGAAGCCCGCGCCAAAGGCATCAAAGGTGATGTCATGCTGATGGTGATTATCGAGCCTAACGGGCAAGTCAAATCTATCAAAGTGTTACAGTCATCAGGCGCTACCATCTTGGATGAAGCAGCAAAAAATTCGGTGCGTAAAGCCGCGCCATTTGGTAAGTTCTCAAAGGAAATGCAAGATTATTTGGAGCTGCGCATTATCCGTACTTGGCGATTTGGTGATACCTTAACCGTTGATGACCAAAACCCCGCAATTTAACTTTTCACTAACTATGCTAAAGGCTGTCCTATGTCAACCGTACTACACAAAGAATTGGCGCTATTTGACCTCGATAACACCCTCATTGATACCGATAGTGACTATATGTGGGGCGAGTTTTTGGTCAAACATCATTTGGTAGAAGAAGCGCTGTATCGGGCTAAAAATCGGGAGTTTTATGAGCACTATATCGCAGGGACGCTCGATGCGGTCGTCTATAACGAGTTTGTGGCAGGCTTTTTAAAACAGCATACCTTAGCGCAGTTGCACCAGTGGCGTGAGCAATATTTACAAGAAGAAATCGCGCCAAAAGTGCGTCCAAAAGCGGTTAACGCTATCCAATCACATTTACAAGCAGGGCACGATGTAGTAGTGATTTCCGCCACCAATGCCTTTGTGGTTAAAGCAATTGCTAACAAATTATTTTTGGTAGCGGAAGATAATATTTTAGCTACTGAGCTTGAAGTCACCGAGCAGGGATACACGGGTAAAGTCGCAGGACAGCCAAACTTTAAAGAAGGCAAAATCATTCATTTAAAAAATTGGATTGCTCAAAAAAACGCGCAAGGTATTACTTACACCAAAACTTATGCCTATTCGGATTCAAAAAATGATTTGCCGCTATTAGAATGGGCGGATGTAGCGATTGCGGTATGCCCCGATGATACTCTACACGCGCATGCCTTAGCGCATCATTGGGCGGTGGAAGATTGGTCGATAAAAGCACAGGTGTAGTGGGCAACAGCCAAGATGAATGGCGACAGCTAAGATGAATCCAGTAACAGATTCAGGTATAATGGCGCATTTTTCATAGTAACACGTTAAGGTAACCTCACATGGAAATCAACCCGTATTTAGAGCATATCAAAGACTTAACTGACCGTGGCAACCAGCTTCGGGGGTATCTTTGACATCGAAGCCAAGCAAGAGCGTTTGGAAGAAGTCAATTTAGAGCTTGAAAACCCAGAACTGTGGAACGACCCAGAGCGTGCCACCAAAATCAGTAAAGAAAAATCGCAGCTTGATAATGTCATTGGCGTGATTACCGCTTTAGATGATAAGTTAGAAGACGCCACAGCCATGATTGACTTAGCGGTGGAAGCCGATGATGCGACGCTACTGGCAGACGTACAAGCGGAACTCGATGAGGCCGAAGCCAAAGTCGCAGATTTAGAGTTTAAACGTATGTTTAGCGGTGAGATGGATGGCAACAACTGCTATGTTGATATCCAGTCAGGCTCAGGCGGTACCGAAGCACAAGACTGGGCAGAGATGCTGCTGCGGATGTATTTGCGCTGGTGTGAATCACATGGCTTTAAAGCCGAAATCATGGAACTATCAGCAGGTGGTGTCGCAGGGATTAAAAGCGCATCGATTCATGTGAAAGGTGACTATGCGTTTGGCTGGTTACGTACTGAAATCGGTGTGCATCGTTTGGTGAGAAAATCACCGTTTGATAGCAACAACGGTCGCCACACGTCGTTTGCCGCGGTGTTTGTATCGCCTGAGATTGATGATAATATCGAGATTGATATCAACCCTGCCGATTTACGCATTGATACTTATCGCTCAAGCGGTGCAGGCGGTCAGCACGTTAATACCACCGACTCTGCGGTGCGTATCACCCACCAACCGACAGGGATTGTGGTTGCGTGTCAAAATGAACGTAGCCAACATGCCAACAAAGACACGGCAATGAAAATGTTACGTGCCAAACTGTACGAGCGTGAAATGATGCAGCGTATGGAAAAGCAACAAGCGCTAGAAGAAACCAAATCGGATATTGGTTGGGGTAGTCAAATTCGCTCGTATGTGCTCGATGACTCGCGGATTAAGGATTTGCGTACAGGGGTGGAAACGTCCAATACCCAAGCGGTGCTGGATGGTGATTTGGATAAATTTATCGAAGCGAGCCTAAAAGCAGGGCTTTGATTTAACTGCATTGGCCACAATAACCCATTGCTAATTTATCCGCACTTGCTAAAATTAGAGGGTCAATTTTTTAGTTGACGCGCTTTTTTTTCATAAGGATTTGATATGCTGTACCAATGGCAAGACAAAAAACCCACCTATCAAGCACCCTTCACAGGCTGGGTCGCAGACTCGGCTGAAATCATCGGCGATGTACATCTAGCTGATAACGTCAGTGTGTGGTTTGGCGCGGTGATACGCGCGGACAATGCACCGATTTATTTGGGCAAAAATAGTAATGTGCAAGAAAACAGTGTGATACACACCGATGAAGGTATCGCCGTCACCATTGGCGAAGGCGTGACGATTGGGCATTTGGCGATGCTACACGGCTGCACTGTTGGTGATAATAGCTTGATTGGTATCGGTGCGATTGTGCTCAATAATGCCCAAATCGGCAAAAATTGCATCATCGGTGCCAATGCGCTTGTCACCGAAAATATGCAAATCCCAGATAATTCCATCGTGATGGGAAGCCCTGCGAAAGTTGTCAAAACCTTGCCGCAGGGGCGCGAAGTGATGCTTCAACTATCCGCATTACATTATGTTGAAAAAGCCCATGCTTTTAAAACGGGACTTACACCCATAGCGATTGAGTATTAAGTTGTTATAAAGTAATTCAAAAAAAATTAGACCAAAAAAAAGGATAGTCAATTTACTATCCTTTTTTTATGCAGAACATGATTAAGCGATACGTTGTCTTAACGCTGTGGCACGTTCTACCAACGCCGTGTTGTTGCTGTCTTTGATTTCATCAAGCAAGCGTTTGGCACTGTCGTATTCCCCTAAATTCACATACTGTTCTGCCAAATCTACGTTTAACGTATCCGTGTCGATATCCTTAATCACATCCAGTATCGCTGATAAATCCTCAACAACTGGTGCCGTTGTTAGGCTTACGTTATCTGCTATCGATGTTGTTTCAAGACTAGCGGTTCGGGTCGTAGTTGTCTGATTAGTTGCTTGAGTAGCTGTATCATCAAAGGACAAATCAATCAAGTCATCTGATGGGGTAGGCTCAGTGACCAAGACATTTGACGTAGCGTCTTGCGCTTTGGTCGTGTCATCGTCTAGCGCAAAATCAAACATATCATCTGAGATAAGTAGCGAGTCAGACTGGCTAGGGGCTTTGACTTCTATAGGAGCGCTGACTTCTGCCAAATCAACAACAGGCTCAGTGACTGATGGGGTAGCAACTGTGGCTAATGTGGCTGCTTCTGCTTGAAGTATTAATTCATCATCCAAAGCAAACGATGCAATATCTGTAGCTTCATCACTTGCAAACGGTACAGAGGTTGCTGCATCGGAAGTTAGATTGCTAGATGCTTTGGTATCTGACGCGCCAAAGCTTAAGGCGGTTTCTGTAGTAGCGTCATTGGTTGGAGTAACCGCTGGCTCAGCGTTCAAATCAAAGTCGAAATCAAAATCATCTGCGATGTTGTCAGCGCTCGGTGCAGCCGTTTGGGTCATTATCATTGGTTCTACAGCAGTAGCGGTAGGTGTTGATTGCGTCTCTGGTAAACTAAAGTCAAAATCAAAATCGCTGTCGCTAATAGCCTCGTTATTGACGTTACTTGCCAAAGTGGTTGTTACAGATTCCTCTTTCACTGGGGTAACAATTTCGGTAGGCGATTCTAGGGCAGGGGCAGCGACAGTCTTAGCGGTCGCGGGCTCATTGCTAGGTAGATCAAAATCAAAATCGTCAAAAGTTAACTCATCTGATTGTGGTTGCGCCGCTGTGGTTTCAGTAGTAGGCTTAGTTTCAGGCGGGACAGGTGTAACAGGTGCGATTTTGGTTTCAGGCACATCGAGTGCAAAGTCAAAATCTAATTCATTATCGGCATTGTTGCTAGCACCATTAGCTAGGGTTGCTGGCTGTGCCATTTCAGTGACGCTGGGCATGGCAACCTGTGAAGTGCTGTTGATGGCTGGCTTATCACTTTCTTGTTTATTAAAGCCTGGCAAATCAAAATCAAGTACATCTGATTCAACAGCTTCAGGGGTATGGGTCATCACTGTGCTGCGTGCATTTATCGATTGTTCTTCATCTACCAGCATTTTTAGGTTATTGGCTTGGGTAGTGAGATCAGCATCGTTGAGTGCCAATACTTCTGAGTAGAAGCTATTAAAGTGCTGATAATCTTTAGCCAAGGCATAGCTATTAAGTAAAGTAAAATTCAACCCACTATGTGAGGGATGATTTTTTAGCGCACGACGTAACGTTGTGATAGCGCCATCATAGTCTTGGGTTTGAATCAATTGCTCAGCCGCTTGTAACTCATGCTGCGCACTCTCGGCGGTATTGAGGGTTTGAGCAGTCTGCAAAGTCGTTTGCGGTAGGTTAGGCGCAGCTGGGCTTGGCATCTGCGATTGACGTTGCAGTTCTAGTTCACGCTGCTGCTCAGCCAAGGTTTTTGGACGTTTGACTTCGGTCTGAGTATCAACCGTTGTCTGGCTCTTACCTTTTTTCATCAAGAAAACGCCAGCAACAATTACCAAAATCACTACTGCTGCGATACCTATCATTATTGGATCCATCTTTCACCTCATCGTTACGGTAGATAGTGATCATTAGGGCATAGCAAGATATAAGCTACCGCTTTATGCGACTAATGAATCACCACAAATTTGTTGTACGGTATGAAATGACACAGCACACAGGCAATATCATCCACGCGCTGTATTATTTTTTGTTTAACTCTTTTAAGCGTTTTTCTAATTGGGCAAGCTTGGTGTTTTGTATTTTCAAGCGATTTTCAGCGCCCACTAAGTCTTGATTGAGTTTGTTAACTTTAGTGGCTTGCTGGGCAGTGGCTTGGCGTTTTTGCTGCACTTGAGCCGCCACTTGGGATGACATCCCTTTGCTTACCTTGTTCTTAGTACTCTGACCTTGTACTGAACCATTGGTATGATTAGGTGCGATGATGGTCATTTCAGATTTTTTAGTCGCTGCGTATGGCCGCGGTGCTTTTTGTGCTTTAAGTGTCTTTTTTGTCGTTTTTGGGGTGGCTGGTTGTTTGGCAGCAGATTTTGGTGCGATGACAGATTTTTTGCTTGCGACACGTCTTTTGTTTTGACGATATTGTTGTCGCGCTTTATTGGCTGATTTTATCCCAATTTGTGAAGGGACTACTTTGTATTTTGGGATTTGTAATTGGGTATTGGCGACAAGTTTGCTTGGGTCATTATTTGGGAACGTGGTCGGGTTGGCTGACATGATATCTGCCATCACTTGATCCACATCTTTGCGGTTTGCCGCTGCGATATTACTGGCGATTGTCCAAAGGTTGTCATTGCGCTGTAGTGTATAAGTGGTTGTCTCGCCAATGATTTGCGGGTTTTTGGCGCTATACTTAAATTTGGACTTGTCTGAAGGTTGATTGCCATAACTAGCTGCCGGGCTTGGTAATTGATTGTCTGCAGCGTTTGTTTGGATGGGGTTTTGCGTTTGGGGCATGGCTTGCATATAGACAGCGCCATTTGGCTGAACAGATCGAACCGTTCGCGTCTCTTGAGTACGCAGGTAGTCACTGTTTTCGCTAGCTTGCGTCATTGGGGCGGCGCCAGCGGGCATACCAGTTGTAGGTAAATTAGGCAGCTGGTTGATGGTGGTTGATGGCAAGGTTATCGGCTGCATGGGCATAGGGTCGGGCGACATAACAGGCAACTGCACAGGATTGGCCGAACCTATGACGATGTTTTGCGTAGGTGATTGCAAAGCCGTGGTATTGGCTTGCGTGGTGATTTTTTGTGCGCTGTCGATGGGCATCAACAAGGTTTTTGGCAACGTTTTGGTCACGCCATTTTCCGTGATATTGAGCACCACATCGGTAAATGGGGCATTAATCGCACGTTTGGTGGTCAATACAATCTGACCGCCATTGCTACTGGTTGGGACAAATTTGATTTGAATATCGGCATCTTTTGACAAGCCTAGCTGGCGATACACATCAGCTTGGGCGGCTGTGACAGAAAAAGTTCTTGGATTGATATCACTGACATTAATACTGGCGTTTAAAGGTTGGTTTTGTTGGGTTTGTACATAAGTATCGCCAATATTGAC
>NZ_DALZSV010000001.1:14086-35419 GCF_032014955.1 Moraxella sp. CTOTU47724 | reverse complement strand
TGGCGTTTAAAGGTTGGTTTTGTTGGGTTTGTACATAAGTATCGCCAATATTGACGGCATAAGCGACAATGGGAAAACCCATTACCAAGTGTACAGAGTATTTTTGCCAAGACATAAAAAATCCTTGCTGAAGGTATCATAGCCTAGTTAGGGGTGTTAAAAAATGCCTACTTGTGTGATCGCATGGTAGTCAATATACCGACAGGCAATATTCAAATATCAAATTAATCGATAGTCCAACAACTTGACAAAAGTTTCAGTCAAATTATCTGCTCAACTTTACACTTTTTGTCCAAAACTCTCAATAGTCTGACTCGCTTATTATTGGCATAAAGCTTGGGATAAAGCCCGCTATTGATAGCAATTTACGCGCGGATTGATACGTGGATTGATGCTTGGATAATGAGGCTGTAATATTAATACCCTGACAATACCCTGATAACGGCAATCCCTGTCTACTGTTCATGGCGTTTTTTAGGGGTAAATAATGCATTTACACTATCAGGTTTATCTACTCAGGCATAAAAAAACACGCCCTAATCAGCGTGTTTTTTTGTAAAACCTTGGGCTTATAATTGATTGCGGATAATCGCAAGTGTGCGGCGTAATGGCTCTGCCGCGCCCCATAACAACTGATCGCCCACGGTAAAGGCGGATAAATATTCGCCACCTAGATTCATCTTACGAAGACGACCTACGGCAACTTTAAGGGTGCCAGAGACCGCCACTGGGGTTAAACGCTCAACGCTTGCTGCTTTGTCATTTTCTACCACATCTAGCCACTCATTACCACTGTTACGAAGTGCAGCTTCAATTTCTTCTAGAGGGATATCTTTTTTTAGTTTGATGGTCAAGCCTTGTGAGTGACAACGCATGGCACCGATACGCACGCAGATACCATCAATCGGCACAATGTTGGCATTAGTCTTGTCTGCATCATTGCCTAAGATTTTGTTGGTTTCAACACAGCCTTTCCATTCTTCTTTTGATTGACCGTTTTCTAGTTGTACATCAATGTAAGGAATTAAGCTACCAGCAAGCGGCGCACCAAAGTATTGTTTTGGGAACTCGCTGCTACGTTGTAATTCGGCTACTTTACGGTCAATCTCTAAAATTGCGCCTGCCGGGTTATTGAGTTCGTCTGCAACGCCATCATGGATGTAGCCCATGCCTTTGATAAGCTCACGCATGTTGTTGGCGCCCGCACCACTGGCCGCTTGGTAAGTCATCGCAGATACCCATTCAACCCAATCACGTTTGAACAACTCGCCAATCGCCATCAACATCAAAGATACTGTACAGTTACCACCGATAAAGTCTTTTTGACCATTTTTGATAGCGTCGTCAATGACATTGCGGTTGACCGGGTCTAGGACAATGATGCTATTGTCAGTCATACGCAGGGTGCTTGCTGCATCAATCCAGTAACCTGTCCAGCCTTTATCACGTAGCGGCTGATGGACTTCTTTAGTATAGTCGCCGCCTTGACAGGTAATAATGGCATCACAAGCCGCTAAAGCTGCTAAGTCATGCGCATCTTCAAGCTTGCTAGGGGCAATGCCATTTGGGGTAGGGGCATCGCCACCGGCATTACTGGTAGAGAAAAACACTGGGGTAATCCCTTCAAAGTCGTTTTCATCTATCATACGTTGCATTAATACCGAACCGACCATTCCACGCCATCCGACCAAACCTACGCGTAGCTGACTCATGATAACCCTTCCTTACTGTAAACAAAATAAATAGTGCAGAAAATCCACATTGATTTTTCAATTAGTAACCTGTTACCTTGCCTGTATTTGTAAGATTTTGCAAGTGAATTTTTTTTTACATGGGGCATCTATTTGGCTATAGGTAATATGCTGATAGCGATGTCACGGTGAAAAATAGCGTTTGGCAACACAACTGCAATTTATCAGCCGTATTTTTGCGGCTACTATATCGCCATACTAATGATCACAAGATAATGATAACAAGCTAATATTGACCAACGTGAACCGCAATATAACATGAAAGGATAGAGAATGACGCTGTTGTTACAGTTGCTAGCAGGTTTTGTGGTTTTTGCAACTTTTTGGGCAACCATCCCTAGGTTTGAATGGTGGTTTAGGGTTGCTGATTTTCCCAGAAATCAATTGATTTTTTTGGGGTTGGTGGCGCTCATTGGCTTACTTTGGCTAGGCGCTTTTGACAGTCGTTGGCAAATTGGATTGATTTTGTTGCTGCTTATTGCGCTGGCTATGCAAGCGTACATGGTGTTGCCTTATACGTTTTTGTGGAAGAAACAAGTGCAAACGGCAAAGCCAAAATCACGCGACTATCAAGTGAAATTGTTGGTTGCCAATGTGTTGACGACCAATCCAAATAAACAAGCTTTGATTGACCTTATCCATACCCATCAACCCGATATTGTATTGACACTCGAAACTGACCAAGCATGGCAAGACGCTTTAAGCGCCATTGAGGCTGACTATCCATTTAACGTCAAAGTGCCACTCAATAACTTGTATGGTATGCATTTGTACTCAAAGCTTGAGCTTATCAATCCGCAAGTAAAATATCTGGTAGTTGATGATATCCCATCGATTCATACCCAAGTTCGCTTAGCCATGGGGAAGGTTATTTGGCTATACTGCTTGCACCCCATGCCACCGAGTCCAACCGAAGCCGATAAATCGGTGACACGGGATTCTGAGCTGTTAATGGTAGGCAAACACATCAACGCCAACGATTTGACGGTGATTGTTGCAGGTGATCTCAACGATGTGGCTTGGTCGCATACCACACGCATGTTCCAGCGTATCTCAGGGCTACTCGACCCCCGCATTGGGCGTAAATTCATCAATACCTTTCATGCCAGTTACCCATTTTTGCGTTGGGCGCTTGACCATGTTTTTCACAGCAATCACTTCACGCTGGTATCGATGGCGCGTATGCCGAACATTGGCTCCGACCATTTCCCCGTGCTCACTACTTTACAATATGAGCCTGAAGTCATGGATGAGCAGCCTGAACCTTTACCAAGCATCGCCGATCTCCAAGAGGCGAAAGAAACCATCAAAGAAGGGGTCACAGAAGGTGAAAAACTATCGGAAGCTCAGACTGATAGCGCTAATGATGCTAGCAAATTATTGAAAGGCGCATTAGAAAGCTAGTAGTGAGCAAGCTAAAACCCCATGTAAGCATTTGCTTACAACAGATTCCGACTTTTGCGGCTAGCAACCAACCGTGCAACAACCTACAATGAACTCATCAGCACAAGGATGATACCAAGGAATGGTAGTGTTGAGACGCTCAGGATGAGTAATATCATGGAAAGCCAATAATAATAACATAGTTGACATGAAGTGCCCTAAAACCCAAGTCTATTGCCCTAAGACTTGGGTTTTATCTTTTTTGGTACTTATTCATCATAATCTAGCTACCTTGTTTTGACTACTTAAATGCAAATGCTGCAAGCCTTATGGCGGTATTTATTTTCACGGGCAGCAAATAGTCGCTGTCAATAGTCACAGTCACCAAATAATAGCCACCAAGTAATAGTCACCAAATAGTCGAAGTTTTTTAAAATAATCTTTGCTAAAATATCCGCAACTTTTAATCAAAGCTGACGGACAATGACGATGAACCAGTCTGAAATTCTTGAAGACTCACTTAAACAAGCCCCTAATAAATTTGCCCATCCCAACAATGATAGCCAATTTCTGATTGCCCCTTCGATTTTGTCGGCAGATTTTGCCCGTCTAGGCGAGGAGGTCGAGAAGGTTATCGCCGCGGGTGCGGACGTGGTGCATTTTGACGTGATGGACAATCATTATGTCCCAAATTTGACCTTTGGTAGCATGATTTGTCAGGCACTGCGTGATTATGGAGTAACTGCGCCGATAGATGTGCATTTGATGGTGTCACCGGTTGATAGTATGATTGAGCAGTTCTTAAAAGCGGGCGCTAGCATCATTACCTTTCATCCAGAAGCCACGCAACATGTCGATCGCTCTTTACAACTCATCAAAGATGGGGGCGCTGACTGTGGACTGGTGCTCAATCCTGCCACGCCGCTACACTATCTAGACTATGTGATGGATAAAGTTGACCAGATTTTATTGATGAGTGTTAACCCAGGGTTTGGTGGGCAAGCATTTATTGATGGCACCCTCAAAAAAATTGAAGCGGTGCGCGAAATGATTAGGCTATCGGGTCGCAATATTCGTCTTGAAGTCGATGGCGGTATCAAAGCCAGTAATATTCGTGCAGTTGCCGAAGCAGGGGCTGATATGTTTGTCGCAGGTTCAGCGATATTTAATCAACCTGATTATCGCCAAGCGATTGATGCGATGCGTGCCGAGCTGGCTTTGGTCGGTAGCATGCCAGCGTAAATGCGCCACAAGCAATGATACACAAGGAAATTGGTATGGACGTTCAATCCCCGTCTTTAGTACCCAAAGGTCTGACAATTGGGCTGGCAATATTTGCGGTGTTGCTAGGGTTGGCAGGTTTTGGGTTTAGGTTGATGTTTGGCGATAGTTTATCATCAATGCTGCCCTCACTGGTGAGCACCATTGCGATTTTTTGGCTAGGTATTCCACTGGTTTTTGTCGTGGGCTCAAAGGTGTTAAATCGCTACTCAGGGCGTGCACCGATTCAAAATCGCAATGCATTAACCTTGGGTTTGTTATTCAGCTGTGTGGCGATGCTATGGATGATGGCGGCATATTCGTAGCGGTTCGTTCGGCGAGTCGGCATCCCAAGACATTAACGCCACAAATTGATGCTATACATAACACCAATCCTCAGTAATTATTTAGGAATTTATTGAATGGCATTGCCACATTATACTAAGCAAGAATTATCGATTTATCCTAGCAATCTTCCAAAAGGCTTAATCAACACACTGATAGTTGCTTGCTTGCTGTTAGGGTTGGCGGCTTTACGCAGTAGCAAGGGAATGCAAGGCTGGCTCAATGTCATCGAAAATTGGGTGTTTATGCTATTGTGGATTCCGCTTGCCGTCACCCTTTGCGCATTACCTTTTAAGTTACGGGATGACAGTTTTGAGCTCAAATTGGCGTATTATCTCGGCATGTTTGTGGCATTTTTATTTGAAATTAATAAACTTCGCTATTGGCATACCATGTAAATATGACGATTTAGGTTAAGTAATAGCTAAAAGTTCTGCACAATACTTTTTTGACCGATGAATTTTTAGGCTTAGCCAAGGCTCACATGCTTGAATTTTTAAACAGTTGCAATCATAGTAATGCTATATTTGCTTTTTATAGGCAGGCTGTTATTTAAGACAAGCTGTTAGGGCGTATAGATGAATATTTTGCTCGGTATATTTCTGGCTGTGTTGATTTTGTTGATAAGCTTTTTGGTGTATCGATGGATAAGGCTGGCTTGGCATAAACTGCATGACATGGCAGGTATTGAGGTCGGTCTGTCTCAATATTCTGTGCCGCCCACAGCATCGCCGGCAAAACCAGAAACCATGCGCTTGGCGTACCAATCAACCCTGCCCATTCCCAATACCTTCGGTAGTGATAGCCGTTTTAACTTAATGCCACGTGCCAGCAAAAATGCAAGCAATAAAAAATGGTTTAAAGCAAAAAATCAACAACCGCGATTATCTTCACCTTCGATTTTAGGTATTGATGGCGCGTCAATTGAACGTATGCCAACAGCTGCCGTGATGCTGCTTGATACCATCCATGACAAACTCATTCGTTATCAGGAATGGCAACGAGACCAAAGCCAGTCAGCCAACCAACCAGACCACCCGCAAACCCAATGGTTGACTGAAAATAAGTTTGTGGTCAATCGCTTGATTGAACAGACGATTCCTGAAGCTGTACACCAGTATGACCAAATTGCTAAATATCATCCCAGTCAGCTCAATCAAAAAATTCAGGGTGAGATGACCGCAGGCGATATGCTCATTGAGGTATTGGCTCGGGTCAATCTGCAATTAGATGAATTGCTCAATGAGATGTTTCATGAAGTCAGCCAGCAATTTGCGTCAACTTACCGCTATGTCAAAAATCGCACTTAGTTGATGGTAGATTAACATTGGGACATTAAAATAAAAAAAGCGTATCAATTTGATGCGCTTTTTTTATAAGTTTCTTTTTTGTGAGTTTTATAGCGGTTAGCTGCTTCTTTTTTCTTTATCGCGGCGTAAGTGATGACCACCACGGCGCGCTTTTAGCGGTTTTTTCTCAAAGCGTTCTTGGCGGCGTTTGGCGATGCCGTAAAGCCCTGTACCTTGGCGCGGGCGGATGTTGACAAGTCCTGCTAAGGTGTCAATCTCACGCCGATCTAGCTCAAGATAGCGACCGGTACGAAGCTCCCTTGGGAGACTGACAGAGCCGTAACGGATACGCAGTAGTCGGCTTACTTTTAAACCTTGCGATTCAAATAAGCGGCGTACTTCACGATTGCGCCCTTCTTTGAGTTTGACTTGGTACCATTTATTGATACCTTCACCGCCTTTTTCAACGATGTCATCAAACTGTGCCATACCATCTTCTAGCATGACGCCACGTTTGAGATTTAAGATAATCTCAGGAGTGACTTCCCCCATCACACGCACCGCATATTCGCGCTCTATTTCATTTGATGGGTGCATCAGACGGTGAGCCAGTTCACCATCATTGGTAAATAGCAATAAACCTGTTGAGTTGATGTCCAACCGACCCACCATTACCCAGCGGTCATGGTTCAGTGGTGGCAGACGCTCAAACACCGTGGGACGACCTTCTGGGTCATGGGCTGAGCAAATTTCGCCTTCTGGCTTGTAATACATCAAGATACGGCGGCGTTTTTCGTTTTCTGCGGTATAGCGTAGCAAACGTCCATCGACTCGGATTTCATCGCCCTGTCCGACACGGTCACCAATGGTAGCGACAGTCCCGTTAACACTCACGCGACCTTCGCGAATCACATCTTCCATTTGGCGGCGCGAACCTAAGCCTAGACGGGCGAGGGCTTTTTGCAGTTTTTCGTCTTTCATTCAATAATCCTTTAATAGGTAGCAACATTTCACAATGTTGTGCTAGCATGAAACTTCATACTTGTGCCTATTGTAGGACAAGCGATGATTGAATGCTAGTATAAAGTCATGTGGCTAAATTTTAACCAGTATTTTAACCAAAAATTTAACATAAATAATGTCACATTGTAAAAATCATTTTACGTTATAATCATCAACATAAGTAAATCAATACATCTATAAGGAATAATAACAATGAAAGGGCAAATAGCCAATTTCTCGCCGCAATATGGTCAAGGTATCATCATGGGGGAGGACGGAAAAAATTACCCATTTACTAGCCAACAATGGCAACAAGCCACGGCACCGATAGCAGGACAACAAGTAGAATTTAGTGTCGATGCGCAGGGTTATGCGGTGGCAGTTGTCGGTCTTGCCGCAGGCAATGCTATTAATCTGAACAAATCGATAGATAGCACGATTGCGCCCATCCCTCACGGCTATACAGACAACCCTACAACTGCCAACTATGGTCAAGTTACTCACGCAGCGGGCATGAATGCCGTCAATCCAGCATGGGCGATTGAAGAAAATTATGGCTTTTTTGATTGGGTTAAAAAAAGCCTCAGCAATTATGCCAATTTTAAAGGGCGTGCTAGACGTAAAGAATATTGGTATTTTTATCTGGCGTGGTTCATGTTGTATCTGGGTGGGGCAATCATTGATTATATGATTGGTACTGATGGCATTGTGGCGGGGCTTATTGCTTTGGCGTTGGTGATTCCCAATATCGCAGTAGCTGTTCGCCGTTTACATGATGTTAATAAATCAGGTTGGTGGATGCTGATTGCTTTTATCCCCATCATTGGCGGGATTATGTTGCTGGTGTGGTATTGCACAGATACCAAGCCGAATGTCAACCAGTGGGGCGCCCCTGCTCGACGCTTGCCTTAATACATTCTTGATGCAGGGTGTTTAAACAGGTTATTTAAGAAGCTGCCCAGTCGGCAGCTTTTTTATATCTCAAGCTGTTTCACATCAGCTAGCTTTGGTAAATCTTGTAAGCTTTTAAGCCCAAAGGCGGCTAAAAACGCTGGCGTGGTATGCAGTAGTGCAGGCCGTCCCAGCGTATCGCGAAATCCTTGCTCAATAATCCAGCCCTTATCAAATAGTTGTCGTAAAATATTGCTCGATACAGTCACGCCACGAATTTGCTCAATATCGCCACGCGTCACTGGTTGTTTGTAAGCAATCACACTTAACGTTTCTAATAACGCTTGGCTTAAGGTTTCTTGACGCTGGGGAAAAACTTGCTGAATAAGTGGGCTAAAGTCATTGGCGATTTGCAATCGGTAGCCGCTCGCGGTATCGGCTAAGGTTAACGCGCCTTGTGATAGACGCTGCTGCAAGACTGTGAGCGCCATGCTCAGTTGGTTTGGATTAATCGATAGCCAGTGACATAGCTGTTTGGCAGTAATCGGGGTTTCTGAAGCATGCAAAATCGCTTCAATAGATTTGCTATGCTGCTGGGCAAGCTGATGTTGTTGGTTAAAATCGGTCATGACGATGCCCATATCAAGGTTAGTTCGCTTACATCGGAAGCGTTGTCATCCTCTTTTGCGACAAATTTTAGCATCCGCTGTTTTGCTAATTCCAAAATAGCGACAAAACTCACCACCACACCCAGTTTGCCTTGTGATTTATCTAATATGTCGTGGAAAGTGCCTTGACCACGACTTGCCAATATACGGCTAATACTTGCCATACGCTCTGCCAAAGGCACGATATCGGCTTTGACATGGTGCATTTGGTAATCGGGTTTTAGCTGCATTTTGATTAAGCTGTCGGCAAGCATGGTGGCAGGATAGGGTGCCATCTCTTTGGCTAATATATCAGGGCTTGGCAAACTGGCATATGCCAAAAACACATCGCGCTCAAGGCGCATTAACGCATCGATACGCTGACTGGCGTGTTTGATTTGGGCGTATTGTTCAAGTCTGTCAATCAGCTGCTTGGTGGGGTTTTTTTCATCCTCTGGCAGTTGGGTGCTTGGTAGTAACAATGCACTTTTGATAGCAATTAAGGTACTTGCCATCAGTAAATAATCGCCTGCCAACTCAAAATGATTGTCATCCAACTCATCAATATAAGTCAGGTACTGCTCGGTAATCGGCAAAATCGCTGTGGTGGTGATATCAAAGTTGTTTTTTTTGACTAAGTACAGCAAAAAATCTAGCGGACCTTCAAACTGCTCTAGCCAAATGGCAAAGGCTTCAGGCGGAATATAGAGGTCTTCGGGCAGACTTTGAACAGGCGTCTCAAAAATTCGAATGGCTAAATTGGTCATTTGTGATGTTGTTTTTTTAGGTTTTGAATATGCTGATGGCGAGTTTTGAGCGTATTATCAAGACGATTTTTAGCCAATAATTGGCAGATTTGCTGAACTTGTATGTCGCTGAGTTTTTGTTGGGTAAATGACAAAATATAATCTGTGAAATTTCCCAAGCGACAGATATTGGCTGGAAAATTACTTTTTAATTCACATTCACCTGTAAATACGATAACTGAATGAAAAACGTCATTCGGTAAATCTAATAAATTCTCTAATGTTTTGATATGTTTATAATTTTGTCGTAACGGATTTTGGAAAAGATGTTTTTTGCCATAAATGTTTTGCGTCCATTTGGCATCTTTGACTTTACCATAAATCCACCCTTTATAGTTTTTAGTTTCAACCACGAAAATACCAAAATGCGACACATAAATATGGTCAATTTGCGTAGAACCCTCATCAGTTGCTAAAGTGACATTTTGAAAATCATGGTAGCTATCATGTGGCAGCTTGCGATTAGCAGCTTTTTCAACCATTTTTTCGCCAAACCAACCTTTAAAAGTAGGCGATTTTAAAAAACTAATGATAAGGAAAAGAGGTATTAACCACCAAATTTGTTTTAATAATTCCCATAGCATTTTGTTATTAATCCTTTGATTGTTTAACTGCTAAAAACAATCCTGCCCCAATTGATAGGGTAGAGCACAGATAGTTGTTGTCCTGTTCAAAGGCTGACAAAAACGCTGTCACTTCATCGGCATGAGAAATCACATTATCGACAATCAGCATATCACCAAAGGTCAGTAACCGCTTAAAGTCAGCCACATAGTCGCCATAAAACCTACGCTCTGCATCCAAGAAAATCACATCAAAATGGGCGGTCGACTGACGTAAAAAATCCTTCGCATCGACTTGTTGTAGCGTGATATTGTGGTCAAACTGCAAGGTACGCAGGTGGTTGCGAGCAGTCAGTAATCGCCACTCGTCGATATCAATCGAGGTCAACGTGGCACTATTCGCGGTATTGGCGCGATTGATTTGGGCTAACGCATAGCCTAGCCATAGCGTAGAATAGCCTGTTGATGTGCCGATTTCTAATATATTTTTAGCCCGCTTACTGATAACCAGACTGGCAAGAAACTCGGCTGAATCAGGCTCAAGGTGGCGATGTCGGTTAAGACGGTTGGGCTGCGCATCGTCAAAGGCTTTATCGGTTTGATAAAGCCTATCGGTATAGGCTTTAAAGTGTGCAAATGACATGAGTGACTCGTTATTTTTTGAGTTTGGCAAGGGGTTTGATACCAATGGCTTTTCGTACTTTTTCAAGGCGTTTTCGCGCATCACGGCGGGCTTTTTCTGCGCCCATTTGTAGGATTTCTTCCAATTCTTTTGGATTCGCCATCAATTCATTGTAACGAGCACGGAAAGGGGCAATTTCGCTGTTAATTTTTTCAAACAACATTTCTTTGGCATCGCCCCAACCGATACCTTGCTCAAAACGTTGACGCAGTAGTTGTTGTTCTTCCGCGCTAGCGAATGCACGATAAATCTCAAAAATCGTGGATTCATCGGGGTTTTTGGGTTCTTCTGGTAACTGTGAATTAGTAACAATACGCATGATGGCTTTTCGCAGCGCTTTTTCACCGTCTACTTGCGACTGATTTGATGAAGGGTTGCCAAATAACGGAATGGTATTGCCATAGCTTTTTGACATTTTACGACCATCAAGCCCCGTCAGTAGCGGCGTGTCATCATCTACCATGGCTTCGGGCAATACAAAAATCGGTTTTTCCGGGTCACAATAGCGAAAATTAAAGGTACCTGCGATATCACGTGCCATCTCGATATGCTGGATTTGGTCTTTCCCCACAGGCACATGGGTGGCATTGAACATCAAAATATCCGCGGCCATTAGCACAGGATAACTAAATAACCCCATCGAAATGCCATAATCAGGGTCAGTGTCTGGCGTTTCACAGTTAGCATCTACGGCGGCTTTGTAGGCGTGCGCACGGTTCATCAAACCTTTAGCACAGTTACAGTTGAGTACCCAAGTTAGCTCTGGAATTTCGATAATATCCGACTGGCGGTAAAACACCACGCGCTCAGGGTCGAGACCACAGGCAAGCCACGTCGCGGCAATTGCCTTGGTCGATGCATGAATCGCCTCAGGGTCATGGCATTTGATGAGTGCGTGCAAATCCGCCAAGAAAAAATAAGCGTCGCTTTCTCCCGTACTGGCGCCTTGTATCGCCGATTGTATCGCTGGACGAATAGCACCGACGTAGTTGCCAAGATGGGGAATACCACTGGTGGTAATACCGGTTAAAATGCGGCGCGGCGCGGCTATTTTATCATTCATATTCAAAATTCCAAACAAAAGCAAAAAAAGTACAAAATAGGCAAAAAAATTGTCCGTTAGTATAGCGGGTTTTGACTACAAATTCATGCTAAAAATTGGCTGAGCCCCATGAGCCAAATGAGCAAAATTAGCGGTAATAGCGGATACCAGTAGGCTGGGTTTTGTAGCGCCGATGAAACCACATGTATTGGGTCGGGTCGATACGGATATAATTTTCTAATAGCTGATTGATGCGATTGGCATCCGCTAATTCATCTTCGGTTGGGTAGTTCTCAATGACAGGCGAGAAGATGATGTGATAATGCGGTTTGCGACCTTTTAACATCTCATCCGGGGTTTCCCGATAGAAATGCAATATCATCACGGCAGGCGGATTGGCTTTATTGCCCAGTTTTGCCATACGACGTGGTGCAGTCAAAGTGGCAGCGGGTACCCCAAAAAAGTCTGCCATCACGCCTTGTTTAAGCCCAAAATCTTGGTCGGGGGTGATCCATACCACATGATTATCTTTAAGGTTTTTGGCAAAATGGCGCATATTGCGATGACTGATTTGGTCGCTATAAACTTTTGAGCGAGCATTAAAAATGAACCAATCAAGCAGCGCATTGTTTTGCGGTCGATACACCACATCCAGCGGGGTGAACATGGTGGTCAGCCGTCCACCCAAATCGAGCAAAGTCGAATGGATACCGAGTAAAATCACCGCTTTACCTTGCGATTGGGCGTTTTTGACATGCTGCAGCCCTGATACAGTGACACAGCGGGTAAATACATCCGGTCGATACCACGCACACAGGCTTTCAAACACACCCACACCGGCATTGATAAAAATCTTCTCTGCCATCTCTAAACGCTGATCTTCGCTGAGCTCTGGAAACGCCAATGACAGATTGGTCAAAGTATCGGCTCGGCGGCTTTTAATTAGTCCAAATAACAATTTTCCCAAAAAATGACCGATTTTAAATTGATAGCGCAACGGCAAATAAATCAATGGCAAAATCAGCGCGACCCCAAGCCAAATCCCCCAATATTGCGGCAATAAAAACTGCCACTGAAAAGGCTTGCGCGCTGTACGGGTCGCTGATTGCAGTTTTTGCAACTCGCTCACCTTTGGCATGCCTTCAAGTGTTACAGTTGACTGATGCAGCAGATTGGCATCGGCATTACTGCCACTATCCTTACTGGCAGTATCAACCGAGGTCATTTTGGCTGTTGGGTCAAACATTTGAGGCTTATGATTTTGGGTTGGTTTCATAGGTTATGTTTCATTAAAAAAAGCATAAGAAAATACATAAAAAATGCAAAAATAAATGCTGTAGCAGCGACTTGGTCGATTAAGTTTGTAAAACTGGTCAAAAAATATAGGCTAAAATATACAGGCTTTTAAGCTGATTGGCTCATTATACCAAACAACGACGCAGGCTAAAGCCAGTAAATTTGGTATATATTGGGTAACAGTGATACTTTCAATGACGAAAGACCACCAATCCATGTTACAATTTGCAAAATATTACAAAAAAGAAGCAATAATGCTTTAACGTAATTACATGTTAATTTAGTTCAGTTGAAGATAATTGCTTTTATCTCTACCCCAGGATGACCTTATATAAAAAGGAGTTGACATGCAGACAAATTCCGCAATGACAAGTAACTCCCCCATGCTATCAAAGATAGTGTGGTTACTTGTTGCAATTATTGGCGCAGTGGCGTTAGGGACAATCGCCCTGCACCGCGGCGAAAGTATCAATGCGGTGTGGCTCGTTGCCGCTGCCGTGTGTTCGTATAGCATTGCTTATCGCTACTATAGCTTATTTATCGCCAAAAAAGTCTTTGAACTCAATCCCCGCCGCGTGACACCCGCTCATCGCCTAAAAGATGGCTTAGATTATGTTCCTACCAATAAATACGTCTTATTTGGTCACCACTTTGCTGCGATTGCTGGGGCAGGTCCTTTAGTCGGTCCTATCTTAGCGGCACAAATGGGTTATTTGCCAGGTACGCTATGGCTCATCATTGGTGTGGTATTTGCAGGTGCGGTACAAGATTTTACTGTACTATTTATCTCGACCCGCCGTGATGGCAAGTCACTGGGTGAAATGGCAAAAGACGAGCTGGGTACTTTTACGGGTATTACGGTGATGCTCGGTGCACTCGGCGTGATGGTCATCATTCTTGCCGTACTGGCACTGGTGGTCGTTAAGGCGCTAGCGCACAGTCCTTGGGGACTATTTACCATCGCGGCAACGATTCCTATCGCGCTACTGATGGGCATCTACATGCGTTATTTACGCCCAGGTAAAATCATGGAAGTGTCTATCATCGGCTTTGTGTTGATGATGGCGGCGATTGTATTTGGTGGCGATATTGCCAAAGACCCTGCAATGGCTGAATTGTTTACCTTGACAGGTACCCAGCTGACTTGGGCTTTGATGATTTATGGTGTGGTAGCATCAGTATTGCCTGTGTGGTTACTGCTTGCGCCGCGTGATTATTTATCAACTTTTTTAAAAATAGGGGTGATTGTAGGTTTGGCACTGGCGATTATCTTTACCATGCCAGAGTTAAAAATGCCTGCGGTTACCAAATTTATCGATGGTACAGGTCCGGTATTCAAAGGTGGGTTATTTCCGTTCTTGTTTATTACCATTGCTTGTGGTGCTATCTCTGGTTTTCACGCCTTGGTATCGAGTGGGACGACCCCAAAACTTGTGGACAATGAAGTAGATACTCGCGCCATTGGTTATGGTGGTATGCTCATGGAGTCGATGGTTGGTATCATGGCAATGATCTGTGCCACCATTCTTGACCCTGGTATGTATTTTGCGATTAATGCCCCAGCAGCGCTTTTAGGTACAACCCCAGAGACAGCGGCAGCCGCTATCCAAAAATTGGGGTTTGTAATTACCCCCGATGCGCTTACGACACTAGCGCAGCAAGTGGGTGAGAGCTCCATTATCTCACGGACAGGCGGTGCACCGACCTTTGCAATTGGGATGGCACATATCCTATCGTCTATCTTTGGTAGTACCGCGATGATGGGGTTTTGGTATCATTTTGCGATTTTATTCGAAGCCTTGTTTATTTTGACTGCAGTCGATGCAGGGACGCGTGCTTGTCGTTTTATGGTACAAGACACCATTGGCATCGTGGTGCCATCGGTACGTGGCTCAACCAATCTCGGCGTGCATTTGCTTGCAACCTTGATTGCAGTCGCCGCTTGGGGCTTCTTTGTCTACCAAGGCGTCATTGATCCGCTTGGCGGCATTAACTCATTGTGGCCGCTATTTGGCATCGGTAACCAAATCTTGGCAGCCATGGCATTAACCCTAGGTACCGCAGTTTTATTTAAAATGAAAAAACAAAAGTACGCTTGGGTCACTGTGGCACCCACGGTTTTCTTATTGATTACCTGTCTGACGGCAGGTTGGCAAAAAATCTTCCATGAAAACCCAGCGATTGGTTTCTTAGCGCAAGCGCACAAATACAGCGCCGCGATTGCCAAAGGTGAAGTGTTAAAACCTGCCAAAACCTTGGATGAGATGCAAACCATCGTATTCTCAAACTATGTGGATGCCGTGCTTTGTGGCTTCTTTATGATTGTGATGATTGTAATGATTTTCGGTACGATTCGCGCATTAACAAAAGCCTTGGCAAGTGATAAACCTACTGTGGTTGAAGGTGAGGCGATTTATGAAGATCCAAAACCCTTGAATATTTCTGCACCGCATTAGTGAAAAATTAACAGCGATTGCACTTATATTGTGCAATTGCTCGATTTTCACCAAAACCATGCTAGGCAGATAGAAGGAGCGTCACATGAGTAATAATGCGTTAATCGCCAACTTGATTAAAATGACCTTAAAAGCGCAAAAGGAGGTGATTTTTAGCCCAAAAAATATGACCCGCCTAATCACGTTGGTCAAACGAATGCAACAAAGCTTTCGTTTGATGGTCGGTGTCCCTGATTATGCCACCTACGTTAGCCATATGCAGGAGCAGCATCCTGACCTAGAGCCAATGGATGAAAAGACCTTTTTTCGCTACTGCGTCGATGCGCGCTACCCGAGTAATGGCGGTGGCATGAAGCGATGTCCTTGCTAACGCTATAAATCGGTAAAAAACAGTCTAAAATTAGGCTGTTTTTTTTATCAAAAATTGAATTGTTAATTTTTGTAAATATTGGCAATGATTTTGCATACAATTGCCAGCTTGTCGATTGACCGCACGTCGTTGATGCCTCGCTTAGGGGCAAAAAGGGATAGCGGTTAAAAAGATTTATTGCTTTAGCAAGCGTTTTTAATTTTGCCTAAGTGTTTGACCATGTGAGTGAGGTGTGTTAATGCAGCAGCCAGTTTTGCATTCAAGTTTAGATGTGTTGTTTTTATTGATTGGGTCAGTGATGATTCTAGCGATGCATGCAGGTTTTGCGTTTTTAGAATTAGGGACAGTCAGGGCAAAAAACCAAGTCAATGCACTCGGTAAGATTTTGGGCGATTTTTGTATTTCCACCATTGCCTATTACTTTATTGGCTATCCACTTGCGTATGGTATCAATTTTTTTCATAGTACGGATATTTTGTTGCTCGGCAATGGCTATGAGCTGATGAAGTTTTTCTTCTTACTGACTTTTGCCGCCGCAATTCCCGCTATCGTATCAGGTGGGGTAGCAGAACGTGCCAAAATATTGCCGCTTTTTTTGGCGACCTTTGTAATTGTGTCTTTCTTTTATCCTGTGATGGAAGGGGTGGTATGGAATGGCAATTATGGGTTGCAAGGTTTTTTTGCGTCGCTATTTGGGGTGCAATTTCATGATTTTGCAGGTTCTATCGTGGTGCATGCGTTTGGTGGTTGGATAGCCTTGGGCGCGGTGTTGTTGCTTGGTGTCAGACGTAACCGCTATAAACACGGCTACGTAAGTACCCATCCACCGTCATCTATTCCGTTTTTGGCATTGGGTTCATGGATTTTGATTGTCGGTTGGTTTGGCTTTAATGTCATGTCGGCACAAAAAATCGGCAATATCTCAGGACTAGTAGCTGTCAATTCGCTGATGGCGATGGTGGGCGGTACTTTGGTGTCGATGATAGTGGGCAAAAACGACCCAGGTTTTATGCATAACGGTCCGTTGGCAGGTCTGGTGGCAGTGTGTGCAGGCTCGGATATCATGCACCCTTTAGGCGCCTTGGTGGTCGGTGGTATCGCGGGCGGGTTGTTTGTATGGTTATTTACCTTTACCCAAAATCGTTTAAAAATTGATGACGTACTTGGCGTATGGCCGCTGCATGGGGTGTGCGGATTGTGGGGTGGGATTGCCGTGGGTATCTTTGGGCAACATTGGCTTGGTGGTCATGGTGGCGTGAGTTTTTGGGCGCAGCTGCTCGGCAGTGTGATGGGCGTCCTTTTTGCGACAGCCACAGGATTTTTGGTGTATGGGATTATCAAGCAGTTCATGGGACTACGTTTAGGCGATGAAGAAGAGTTTAATGGCGCGGATTTGTCGATTCATAAAATATCCTCTACCTTTGATCGTGATATGTTTTAGTGATTTGATTTTTGGCCATTTAGGTTCTAGCTATTTAGATTTTAGTTATTTGGTTGAAAAAAGGCAATCGTGAACGTGATTGCCCTTTTTTATTGTTTAATGATTCGTATGTGGCTAATGGGGCTTGGGTTCATCAGCCAATTTTTCAAACCGCTCTTTTTCTTTATGGAGTTCATTTTTCGCGGTGGTCATATCGCTATCGAATAAGCTTTCGAGTTCTTGAATCGCCGATTGTGCTGAGGCAATCATCTCTGCTTCATCTTCATAGATGGCGCGCTGCCGTTCAATCAATGCGTCATCATAATCGCGGAACATTTGCACGGTTTTTCGTGCGGTTTTTGGCTCCATGCCCAATACTTCCAAGGTTTCGCGTGACATATCCAGCGAAGATAGGTAGGTTTCTCGCCAAATATACTTAACCCCCGCATCGCGCAAACGATAATAATGCTCACGGTTTTTGGCACGTGCCAAGATGGTCAGATGCGGATAATTGCGTACGGCATAATCGGCCACCGTTGCCGACAGCTCGATATCACCAATGGCAATAATAAAAACTTTGGCTCGTTGAAGCCCTGCTGCGCGTAGGATTTCAGGATTTTGGGGATTGCCATAGTATACTTGGTTACCAAATTTGCGGACGAAATCGACTTGGTTGGCAGATTTTTCAATCGCGGTAAATTCAATATTGTGCATACGTAGCACACGACCGATGATTTGCCCGACACGTCCAAAGCCTGCAATCACCACCGCGTGCTCATGGTTGGGTATTTTGTCGTATTCTTTACTGGGCTTAGCTTTGGCAAATATCGGATTGCCAATTTTTTCCAGTAATAAAAATGCCAGTGGCATCATTGCCATTGAGACAGTCACCACAAGGTTTAGAATATTTTGTTGTTCACGGGTTAACAGATGCTGGGCGGTCGCCACGCTAAACAGTACAAAGGCAAATTCCCCGCCTTGTGCTAGCGTTACCCCAAGACGGATACTGCTTTCGTTTTTGTTGCCCATGAGCCGCGCAATGATTGTCAGCACCACAAACTTAATGAGCATCAGCAATACTGCCAAGCCAATGATGAGTAAGGGCTTGGCGACAATTAATTTGACGTTGGTAAGCATACCGACTGACATAAAAAACAGCCCAAGCAGCAAACCCTTAAATGGCTCAATACTCGCCTCCAACTCGTGGCGGTATTCGGAGTCAGCCAGTAGCACCCCGGTTAAAAATGCCCCAAGTGCCATTGACAAGCCTATATAATTCATCAATAGCGACACACCCAGTACGATAAACAACGCCGTGGCGGTGAGCAGCTCGGTGGCGTTACTAGAGGCCACGAATTTAAAGAAAGGACGTACCACAAACCGACTGACAAATATCATGCCAGCAAAAATACTGATGACTTTGGCAAAATAAATCCAATCGTAATTTTGCTCTTGCGCGCCCGACAAAAATGGCAATGCGGCCAGTAAAGGAATAACCGCGATATCTTGAAACAATAAAATAGTAAAGGCTTGTTGACCATGCGTGGTGGCAAGCTGCTTTTTTTCACCCAATAACTGCAACACAAACGCCGTTGATGACAGCGCCAAGCCAAAACCGATGACAAAACTATGTGATAGCCGAATATCTAAAAGATACCACGATAGCAGCATCAACACCACGCCCGTGACAATCACCTGCAGCCCGCCTAACACAAAAATCTGTTGCCGCAGTGCCCAAAGCCGAGAGGGCTGTAGCTCTAAACCAATAATAAATAATAGCAGCACGACCCCAAATTCAGAAAAATGCAGCAAGTCATCGGGGTTACCCGCAACTTTTAAAAAACTTGGACCCAGCAATAAGCCGGTAAACAAATAGCCCAATACCGTGGCGATACCAAAACGCTTTGCAAGCGGTATCAAAATCACTGCCGCACCCAAAAAGATAGTTGCGTCAAGCATCATAGAACTATCAGCACTGGCAGCAAGCACAAACATACAAAACCTCAAATATTTTTAATTTTTGACAAAAATTTTCCAAATCCCGTTATCGGCAATCGCATTTTTATAGGCGTCATTGCGTTTTTTACGGGGAGTTTGCCGGCTGTCCACCACTTTAAAGTCTGCTAACGTTTGAATGACCAAACCTGTGCGATAAAAACGAATCCGTTCAGGCTCTAGCAATTCACCTTTGGGATTGCGACAAAACACATAAGCGCGTAAATCAATGAATTCACGATGCGCCACCAGCCGCACGTCTTCGCTTTTGGCTAGGGCATTTTCCATCGCCATCAACTGGGCATCCTCATACGGACCGCATTTTTCAACCAGTGCACCCACTGACCCAAAATTTTTGGATTCTTTGGCTTTGGTACGGGTCAAATGTAGTTTTTGCACATGATAAATAAACTGCGGTATCTCAAGGCTTGCGGGTAATGGCAGATAATCAGGCGGCAATCCTGCCGAGGGATAAAACCCTTTGGCGCGATCAATCAAAGCTTGCCAGGTTTGCTCATAGCTTTGCACCTCTGCCAAATTGCCTACATAAATAGGCAAATCTTGAATTTGGGTGAGATAGGGCGGCGGAAAAAAGTTATCCCGAAACTGGGCAATATCGGCTTGCAAGGTGGAGAGCAATAACTTGACCTGTTTTTTATGCGCCTTTTCATCAACCAGCAATGCTGATGGATTGCCATTATCTGAGTTGTCTGAGCCATCAGATTGGGTGAGATGCAAGTTGGGTGCCACGAAAGGTGCAGAACGGTGTGTCATACGCGTTTACCTCCAGTAAGCTAATGATTTTTATATAGATTTAATAGAAACCTAATGTAGATATTAAATACAGATGTTTAATTGTTTGGCGAACGTTTAGCAAGCGTTTAGCAAACAACGCTTGCCACAGCATGGTGCTGATTCATCCTAACATATTTAGCCTAAGTAATGGACACTATCAAACAATTAATCGTAAGAAAAGTTAAATCGTCAAAGCCATTCAAACTAAAAATCCAAAATTACGAAAACCCAAAACCAAAAAAATGACGCTCAGCGGCAACATCGACTTTTTGCACTTCGGGTCAAAAAGTCGGTTAGTGTGCGTGCGCATGGACAGGGGGTGTGCTAGTAATATCACAATTAAACTGCGCGGAGTGCGCATGCAAATCACTTTCAAATTGCAGTGTACTGTGCCCAATGCCTAAATGCTGTAACTCATGCTGTAAGTGTGATAATAGTGCATCAGTTTGCTGTAGGGTAAGCGAGCTTGGGACAATGATATGACAAGATAAGCTATGTAAGCCGCTGGTAATCGTCCAGATATGTAGGTCATGAACCGATAACACGTTTGGGTGGGCAGAGAGGGTTTGGATAATAACGCTTTGGTCAATATCATTGGGCGCGCCTTCCATTAAGATATGGGCGGCATTTTTGACGACAGCATAACCACTGCGAACAATCAGTAGCGCCACCAAAATACTCACCGCCGCATCCGCCCACACCCAGCCAAACAGCATAATCACAATAGCAGCAATAATCGCAGCCACCGAGCCTAGCAAGTCACTTAATACATGTAAATAAGCGCTTTTCATATTTAGATTATCAGTATCACCACCGTGCATCAGTTTGACCACCACCAAATTGACGATAAGCCCAATAGTACTGATAACTAGCATACCCGTGGTGGCGATTTGTGGCGGCGCTTCAAAACGCAGTACCGCTTCATAGATAATACCTGCACTGATAATCAGTAGCGTTACCCCATTGATGAGCGCAATCAAAATCTCAAAACGGCGATAGCCAAAAGTTTTATGAGAGGTAGCGGATTTTTTACCGATGATAAACGCAAACAAAGTCATGGCAAGTGACACCGCATCACTAAACATATGACCTGCATCTGATAACAACGCCAAACTGCCGGTAATATAACCGCCGATGACTTCAACAATCATATAGCTTGCAATGATAGCAAACGCTATGGTGATGATACGCTGATTATCGGTATGACTGTGGCTATGACTACTGTGGCTGTGACTGTGGTCGGCGTCCTTATGGTGATGATTGTTGCCATGACTATGCGCATTAGGGTGCACATCAGTAGGCTGCTTTGAATCTTGAAGCGGTTTTGGGGTCATTGTTAT
>NZ_DALZSV010000001.1:0-13986 GCF_032014955.1 Moraxella sp. CTOTU47724 | reverse complement strand
GGTGCACATCAGTAGGCTGCTTTGAATCTTGAAGCGGTTTTGGGGTCATTGTTATGTCCTTATGGTGATGATTGTTGCCATGACTATGCGCATTAGGGTGCACATCAGTAGGCTGCTTTGAATCTTGAAGCGGTTTTGGGGTCATTGTTATTTACTTACCCTAATCAATGGCAAAAATTAGCTAAATTGTAGCCCAATCAGCGAGTTGAAAAAAGCCCATTTAAACATCACCCTAAAATAAACGGTTTAGCAAAATCAATGGTTTTGCAAGTCAGGTTAAGACCAACTCATCGGATCAATGTCAATCGATACTCTGCCATACTTTGCCGATGGCAACGCAATCGTCTGTCGCCACCAGTCCGACAATAGCTGCTGGCGAACGTGGCGTGTTTTGGTCAAAATTAATAAATGTGAGTGATAGCGACTGTTTTTCTTTGCCATCGGCGCATCCACCGGGCCATTAATGGCAATACCCAAGGCTGTCATGTGCTGGCGTGATGGCAACAGCGCCATCGCTTGATGCAAAATTTGCTGATTGTTTTCTAACGATTTGCTTTCCACCCGTACTAAACAAGCGTAAGTCAATGGCGGCAATCCCAACATGCGCCGCTCAGCCAATAATTGCTGGGCAAAACTTAGATATCCTTCACGTACCAAAGTCAGTAACGCCGGATTTTCAGGTTGCAGGGTTTGTATCAGTACCAGACCTGCTTTATCGGCACGACCCGCACGACCTGCCACTTGGATAATCAGCTGGGCAGTATGCTCAGGCGAGCGAAAATCTGACGATAAAAAACCGCGGTCAGCATTGGGAATTGCTACCAAGGTCACATTGGGGAAATGATGCCCTTTTGCCACCATTTGCGTGCCCACCAAAATGGCTTTGGGATTATCAGCAATACGCTGATAAACTTGCTCCCAACTGTTTTTTTTACGCGTGGTATCACGGTCAATCTGAATCACAGGCACATCGGGGAAAAGTTCAGTTAACCCTTCAACCATCCGCGCCGTACCCATGCCCACAGGGTCAAGATTGCTACTACCACAGCTAGGGCAATGGTTTGGGATGGCTTGTTGCCAATCACAGTGGTGGCATTTTAGCATTGCCACTGGCTGAAAATGCACTGTCAAATGCGCATCACAGCGCGGGCAGTCTGCTTGCCAACCACAAGCATCACACAATAAGATGGGCGCGTAGCCACGACGGTTTAAAAATACCAATACTTGCTCGTCTTTGTCCAACGTTTGCCGAATGGCTTGAATTAAGCTTTGCGCCAAACCGTTTTGCCATGCCTGTTGGCGCGCATCAATCAGCTGCATGATGGCAGGTTTGGCATCGCCTGCACGCTGGGTTAAAGTAAGCTCGGTAAGTTTACCTTGTTGTACCAAATATAGGCTTTCAAGCGATGGCGTCGCGGTGCCCAAAATCACCGGGCAATTAAGCTGAAACCCACGATATAGCGCCACATCACTGGCGTGATAGCGCAGTGAGTCTTGCTGTTTGTAAGATTGGTCATGTGATTCATCGACAATAATCAGCCCTAAATTGGCAAATGGATATAACACTGACGAACGGGTACCGATAATAATTTGCGCATAGCCCAGTCGGCATTGTTGCCAGCCATCAAGCCGTATGATGTCATTAAGTCCGGAATGCAGCATCAATACTTGGGCTTCAAATCGTTCGGCAAATCGCTGTGTGGTCTGTGGGGTCAGCCCAATTTCTGGCACTAAGATCAGCACTTGTTTGCCTTGCGCTAGCACCGTTTGCATCACTTGCAAATACACTTCGGTCTTGCCACTTCCCGTAATCCCATTGAGCAAAAAACCTTCATAATGGTGCTGTTGGCAGGCGCTGGTGATTTTTTGCACCGCTTGTTGTTGCTGTAAATTTAAGGTGAGCGGCGTGGTGGCAAGCTTAGCAAGCTTGGGTAAAGACGGCATTTGATAAACAGGCGCAATTAGACCTTTTTGCTCAAATTTTTTTAAATAAGCGGGCTCGACACCATTGTCTATCAGCGCAAACTCAGTTACAACCTTTGTGCCATCACCATGAGAATTACCATGCGAGTTGATGACCAGTTCACATAAAGCAAATTGTTGGCGTTGTTTTTTTGCACTGGCGGAAAAATCCTCGTCAGTGGCATCGCGTAATTGTTGCCAACATAATTGTCGGTAGTCAAGCGTCATCCCTTGGCGAATCAAAGTCGGCAGCATGACAGCAAACACATCGCCAAGCGGATAACAGTAATAAGCAGACAGCCAATAAGCGAGTTTTAGCAATGCCTCATCGACAATCGGCAGCTCATCGAGTATATCCAATACAGGTTTAATCGCATTTTGCGTAAGCTGACTGTGCTCAATATGTGCCACCACAATGCCGACCAATTTGCGCGCACCAAACGGTACTCGGACGCGGCAGCCAATCGCGGGCAACACATCGCCCACAACGCGATAATCGAACACCGAATCAATGGGCACAGGTAAGGCAACTTGGATTAGCAAAACACACCTTTAAAAATTGTTGTAGGGTTGAATTATAGCCCAATTCTAGGCATTAAATTGTTGTCAGATGGGCAAAAATTTGACATAAAAAAAGGCAAGTCTTGTAACTCACCTTCCATTTGAGCGGGTTAACATTCATCTAAAATAAAAATCAATCTAATACCAAAATCGCTTCAATTTCGACCACCGCACCTTTTGGCAAGGCGGCCACTTGCACCGCGGCACGGGCAGGGTAAGGCGCAGTTAGGCGCGCCGCAAAAATCTCATTTAAGGCCGTAAAATCTGCCAAATCGGTGAGCGAAACATTAAACTTCACCACATTGGCAAGCGAACCACCTGCGGCTTGGCAAATCGCATCGATGTTTGACATCACTTGGTTGGCCTGATTAACAAAGCCATCGGCTAAGGTCATGGTGTTTGGGTCGAGTCCGATTTGACCTGAAATATACACAGTCTTATCAACCTTCACGGCTTGTGAATAAGTGCCTACCGCAGCAGGCGCATTGTCAGTATGAATGATGTCACGGCTCATATTATTTCCTATTACAGTATGATGGGTTTATAAAATATCTTTATTTTTTGCTGCAGAGGTGTTCTGGCTCTGAGAAAGTAGCACTTCATCATTCCATTGATACAGTCTTACAATATTGGGGTAGCCCAAAAAGGTACGTAGGCGCTGAATTAAGCTTGCAATCTGGTCACGGCTTTGCACCACCACAAACAGCAAAGTATAGCCATTACGCTGTTCGATATATTCAAAACCCGCCTGAGTATCACGTACAATAAAGATTAAATCGCTGATTTGCTCATCGGTCAGGTTTTGATTAATTTTTAGCGCGGCATCAAAATAAATACGCTTGGATATCTCATCTTCACTGTTAGACACTCGCCAATGCAGCGGAATCACTTGGTATTCGTTGACACGGCGAATTTCATCAATTGAAAAACATTTGTGTCGATGCACCACCAAGCCATTTTTTGAAATATGCCCGACAATCGGGTCGCCATACACAGGATGACAACAGCTTGAAAAATTCATCTCCATATTGGCGGCATCCGCAATCAAGCTTTGCGGTTGGTTAGCGGCATGGGCGCTGGCTTGGTTTTTGGCAAGCTGCTCTTGGGTCAATAAGCGCGAAACGGCAATCTGCGGCAGCAATTTACCTGTGGTAAACTCCGTAAAGAACGCACTTTTATCCTGTAAGCCACGCCAATCAAGTAGCAATTGCCATTGTTCATCGCTCACATCAGCGAGTGCAAGATTTTGCGTTTTAAGCGCGCGCTCAAAGGCGGTTTTGCCTTCGTGCTCTTTTTGCTCAGGATTTAAGCCTTTTAACCATTCAAACAACGCACGCCGCGCTTTATTGGTTGCTACAAAACCCAGCCACTCCGCTTTTGGAATCGCATTGGGGTCGGTATGAATTTTGACCCTATTGCCAGTTTTCAAAATCGTACCCAGTTTGGCTTCTACGCCATTGATTTCAGCGCCGGTTGCACGGTTACCGATATGGGTACTGATAGTATAGGCGAAGTCAAGCGCTGTGGAGCCGCGCGGCAACTCATAGGCATCACCGTTTGGGGTATAGCAAATAATTTTACGTTCGTGAAGATAGTCAATCAGTTTATCAACCACCGTCACCGCATCGGATGGCTGCTCTTCGATATCGCTTTCATTGTCGGCAATCAAGTTTTGCAGATTGCGTAGAGAGGCCTGAATCACCGACTGGCTAAGAGGCGATGCTGCTTCACCCATCAAAATCCCTAAACGGGTGGTTTTGAGCATGGTTTTAGTCAGAATGACCACTTTGATGGTGTTATGGTCGTTTTTATAGGTAATGGTCAGTGATTGGTTGCCCCCCGCACGCGGATGGCGGATATTGTCTTCGATACATTCAGGCGCAATTTGGTATTTATTGATAAAATACTTGGCGATTTGGTCGCAGTCTTCTACTTTATCCATGACTAGCATAAATTCATAATGCCACAGCAAATCGGTGATTTCGCCGCGATTTTTAAAGAACTGGCGAAACAAGGTCACGCGGTTATCGACATCTTTGACATAACCTTTAACATCCAGTCGGCTCAAAACGATATTTAAATAGTTATGAATAGCTTCTTGTTGAAAGGTGCGCCCCAAACCATGCTGCATAAGCTTATCGGATAACTTGTTATACATAGGCGCATTCAAGCTGCGATAACATAAAATCTCGATATAGTCGGCTAAATCATTAAGCCCAAGCGTACGAGCAAACGGCACATAAAAATCCAACGTTTCTTGTGCGGTTGCCTGTTGTTTTTTCTCAGGCACCGCTTCGATGGTGGTCATATTGTGCAGGCGGTCCGCCAATTTGACAATCAACACGCGCGGATCTTCTAGCGTTGCGGTAATAATGCGATAAAAAGTCGCGGCTTTATTGATGTGTTTTTCATTGGAGGATTTTAATTTGGTGACACCATTGACGATTTGGGCAACTGCCTTGCCAAACTCTCGGGTCAAATCTTCTTCAGTGGTAGGCGTATCTTCCACGGTATCATGCAAAATCGCCGCCACGATGGTATCGACATCCATGCGAAAACTACCCAAAATCTCCGCCACTGCGATAGGGTGGGTGATATAAGGCTCGCCAGATTTGCGTTTATCTTTGATATGGGCTTGGTCGCCAAAGGCACAGGCTTTGAGAACAATTTGCTGTTCGGCATCATCCAAATAATCCAATACACGCATTAGGTCAAACTGTGCAATATCCACATCAGGATGGCTTAATTTTGGTAAAGTTGATATATTCAAAAATGTGCCCTCAACGTACGATCGATAGGTTTAACCTGCTAAAAGATTCATATTGTCCTGGTCAGCAGTTAACTCTATCATAAAAAACGGTTGGATAAAAATAGCTGGCATCAAACCAGCTAAAGTTAGCAAAAACGTATTATAAAGATATCTTAATTATTCGCAAAATTACTGCGAATTGTCAAGCTAAGTTACATATAATTCCACGTTTCATTCCACGTTTAATTCAACTAAAAAGTCACCTAAAAAAGGTGACTCTTTATAAAATAATAGTCGCTAACTATTAACAGTGGCTTAAGCTACCGTTAGAATCCATGACCACTTGAGATGCTCAAATCGACATGGTGAAATTTGTTAGGCAATTCGCGCTCAGGTTGGTTTAAAATCTCTTTAGTCACAAGGCCTTCAGCGATTTCACGCAGCGCAAGTACGGTTGGTTTATCATTTTCACGCTCAACCATAGGTTCTGATACACCGCGTGCGATTTGGCGCGCACGTTTACTGGCAACAAGAATCAAATCAAAACGGTTGTGGATATTTTCTAGACAATCTTCTACAGTGACACGTGCCATGACTATGGTTATCCTATTCAAAACTAAAAAAGTAATTGATTATTTTAACAAAATTAAACCCATATTGCCAGTGACAATGCACTAATCTAAGATTTTTAACCCGGCTTTGTTTTCACGTTTTGGGCGTTGAGTATCGGTGGACACGGCTGGTTGACTGGCGTTAATGTCAGATTGCGGCGCATTATCGTATTCCGTTGGGTCAAAGAACATGCCTTGTGAATTTTCTCTGGCATAAATCCCCATCACCGCTTGCATTGGTACCCATAATTCTTGCGAAACGCCGCCAAATCGCGCATGAAAATGAATAAAATCATTATTAATGACCAAATTACCTGTAGCGCGGCTGGCGATATTAAGTACGATACGACCATCTTGCACATATTCGACAGGCACGGTGACATTGGGCTGCGTCGTATCGACCATGATATGTGGGGTCAGGTTATTGTCTTCAAGCCATTCAAAAATAGCGCGTACCATATAAGGGCGAGTCGGGGTGAGTTGAAAGTCGTTTTCCATGATGATTCTCTTATTTTAATGATTACTATTTTAAACTAGTTTTAAAGGTTGGGCGATTAAACATCCGCTCCATATATTGATACAACGGACGGCACAGGTGCAGCGGCAATTCAATACCCATGGGTTTTAAGCGATATAAAATCGATGACAAAATGCAATCACATATACCCATGGTATCTGAAAGAAAAAAAGCTTTATGGGCAAACAGCGGCGCTATGGTAACCAGTGATTCAGTCAGTTGCTTTCTTGCAATCTTTGCTTGGTTGACATCTAATGTATCCTTATCGGTCAATAGCGTATCTGCTAATTTAATCCAATCTTTTTCAATGCGCCACCATAATTGACGGTATTGTGCCTTTTCAATCGGATTTTCAGGTAGCAGTTTGTTCTGATGATAGCGATCTTCAAGGTATTCAAAAATAATGCGATTGTTATATAAAATCAATTCACGATGAATAAATACCGGCAGCGTGTTGTAAGGATTGATATCAGGTAAATCTTCGGCAAAATCATCATCATCACGAATGTTCGTCTCAGTAAATTCTATTTTTTTCTCAAGTAAAACCAGCCTTAATTGGTGACTTAGATAGCCATCATCGGCATAAATCAACGGGGTGTTCGAAGTAGGGGTCAACATAGTTAAAAATAATAAGCTGTATCAGCGTAAAGGATAAGCCTAGCTTAAAATGACTGAATTAGCAATAACTGTAAAAGTTATCGTAGCAACCAAGCAATAGATGCGCATAAAAAAAGGCAGCCTAAGCTACCTTTTCTTATATGAACCCTTATTTAACGTCTTTCCAAAATTCTTTATTGAGTAAGTACACTGGAATTAATAACGCAAGTAAGAATAAGATGACCCAAAAACCATATACTTTACGTTGGTGCGCTTGCGGCTCTGCCATCCACGCCATAAAGTTGACGATATCACCAATATTACGACGATATTCTTCTTTTGAGGTGTTCATTTGCATATCATGAAGGACGAACGGCATAGCAACATTCGGCAGTACGATATTGTTGGCACCCCAAGGACGACTTGGATCTTCATAGAAGGCTAACAAGTACGTATAAACCCAATCATTACCACGTAGACGGGTTTCAAGTGACAAGTCAGGTGGCTGGGCACCAAACCAAGCTTTTTGAAGCTCTGGGTCCACGCCTGCATTGATATGGTCACCGACTTGGTCAGTGGTCAGCATCAAGTATTTTTCCACCAACTCTTTTGGAATGTCCAAGTCTTTGTACATTTTTGAGTAGCGAACATATTGCGCTGAGTGACAGCCTGCACAGTAACTCATAAATAATGACGCACCACGTTGAATGGACGCTTTATTGGTCAAATCCACAGGAGCGGTTTCACAAGCCAAATGCGCTTCTTTACCCTCAACTGTTTTGTAGGTGCCACAGCCGCCTTCGCTAGCTTGTGCGGCTGTCGCGCCCAAACCTAGTGCAACTGTCAAACCCAATCCAGCAACTAATTTTTTAACCGCTTTCATTAGTGACCTCCAGTTACACGTTCAGGTGGCTGTTTGCAAGTTTCAATCGATGTATAGATTGGCATTAGCAAGAAAAACAAGAAATACAAAATAGTACAAATACGTGCCACAAGCGTTGCGGTATCACTTGATGGAATTACCCCTAAGTAACCTAAGATCAAGAAACTAACAACAAAGATAGCAAGTGCGATTTTTGACAACATACCTTTATAACGCATTGAACGCACAGGCGATTTGTCTAACCAAGGCAATACAAATAAAATGGCGATTGATGCTGCCATCACAATAACACCCGGCAGGGCTGAACCAAACATAGACGGAGTTGCACGTAACATCGCATAAAAAGGCGTATAGTACCAAACAGGGGCAATGTGAGCAGGTGTTTTAAGTGGGTTTGCTGCTTCAAAGTTTGGTGGCTCAAGGAAGAAACCGCCGCCTTCTGGGAAGAAAAATACCACAGTAAAGAAAATGATAAAGAATACCACAATACCAATCATATCATGTACGGTGTAGTACGGGTGGAAAGCCACACCATCAAGGGGTACACCATTTTTATCTTTAAGTTTTTTGATATCAATACCATCTGGGTTGTTAGACCCAACATGGTGTAATGCTACCAAATGAACAAATACCAGACCCACTAAAATCAAAGGAATCGCAACGACGTGCAACGCGAAGAAACGGTTTAAGGTAATACCAGAGATGATATAGTCACCTTTTACCCATTCTCCCAATGCATCACCAATAAATGGAATCGCTGCTGGTAGGTTTAAAATAACCTGGGCACCCCAGAAAGACATATTACCCCAAGGTAATAAGTAACCGAAGAAACCTTCTGCCATTAAGCACAGATAGATACCCATACCGATGAGCCAAACAAGTTCACGGGGTTTTTGGTATGAACCATACAACAAGCCACGGAACATATGCAGATAGACGACCACGAAGAATGCCGAAGCACCAGTTGAGTGCATATAACGGATTAACCAACCACCTTGTACATCACGCATAATGTATTCTACAGAAGCAAATGCGCCTTCTGCACTTGGGTTGAACATCATGGTGAGCCAAATACCCGTCACTAACTGATTGACTAATACCACCATCGATAATACGCCAAAGAAGTACCAAAAGTTGAAATTCTTTGGTGCGTAATACTTTGACATATGGTATTCATAAGTTTCTGTCGCTGGAAAGCGCGCATCCACCCAATGCATAAATTTCTTTGCACTCATATTATGCCCCCACCGTTAAGATAGTACCGCTGATGCTATACTCAGGAACTGGCAAATTACGAGGCGCAGGTTGACCCTTAAAAACACGGCCAGCTAAGTCATACTTTGAGCCGTGACAGGGGCATAAAAATCCGCCAACCCAACTGCTGCCACCCAAATCTGCTGCGCCGACATCAGGACGATAACCTGGTGCACAACCTAAGTGAGTACAAACCCCTTCACACACTAGAACTTCACTATTGTCTTTTGAGCGGCTATTATTTTTGCAGTAGTCAGGTTGTAATGAACCTTCTGATTTTGGATCGGCAAGTGATGATTCTACTTTTGATAAATTATCCATCATCTCTTTGGTACGTTTGACAAGATAAATTGGTTTACCACGATATTTGATAACAATCATTTGTCCTGCTTCGAGTTTGCTTAGGTCTTGGCTAACAGGTGCGCCCGCAGCTTCTGCTTTTGCACTTGGATACCATGAACGCACAAACGGCGTAGCAATAGCAGCGACACCGACTGCGCCCATAGCGGCAGTGGATGCGATTAAAACTCTTCGACGCTTAACGTCGACGCCTTCGGCATGGCTCATTAAGAACTCCTCCAGATTAATGAAGTGGGTAACCATATTCCCACACTGGGTTTGTGGCTATTGTAAATCAGTTGTTACAGAATTGCCACCTTAGCTGTGCCTAAATTACGCTAATTTTGCTATTTTATGCTATTTTTGCAATAAAATAAATTACCTAAGGTAAATAAAAAAGACCCTTGCAGTAAACAAGAGTCTTTTTTGTAAACGCCAAAAAACGCGGTCGATACGAGAATTTCGACCACGAAAAATATTAACGTTTTGAGAATTGGGGACGTTTACGTGCTTTACGTAAGCCCAATTTTTTACGTTCAACTTCACGCGCGTCACGAGTCACAAAGCCCGCTTCTTTAAGCGCTGGTTTTAAAGTTTCGTCTGACTCGATCAATGCACGGGTAATACCGTGGCGAATCGCGCCCGCTTGACCATTGATACCGCCACCTTTTACAGTCACATAAATATCATATTTGCTAGCAGCATCCAGTAATTCTAAAGGTTGACGAACAACCATTACTGATGTTTCACGACCAAAGTATTGATCAAGTGGTTTACCGTTGACGACGATATTACCTGTACCCGCAGATAAGAACACACGAGCTGTTGAAGTTTTACGACGACCTGTACCGTAATTGCGTTCCATGTGTTACTCCTTAGATATCTAATACTTGAGGTTGTTGAGCAGTATGAGGATGCTCAGTACCTGAGTAAACTTTTAACTTTTTAATCATCGCATAGCCCAATGGACCTTTTGGCAACATACCTTTAACGGCTTTGTTAAGTACGTCAGCGGGTTTGTGTGCGATAAGTTTAGTAAAGTTAGTCTCTCTGATACCACCTGGGTAACCGGTGTGACGGTAGTATTTTTTGTCTTGCGCTTTTTTACCAGTCACGGCAACTTTCTCAGCATTAATCACAACGATATAATCGCCTGTGTCAACGTGAGGGGTGTAAGAAGGCTTATGCTTGCCACGTAAGCGTGATGCGATTTCGCTCGCCAAGCGACCTAATGTTTTACCTTCAGCGTCGACGATGTACCAATCGTGTGTCACTTCATGTGGTTTAGCACTGATAGTTTTCATGTTTAAAAACCTTTTTGAGTTAATAGTTGAGAGTGAGTGTCTGGGAAACGAGGGCTCTCAAAATTACGAACGCATATTATAGGGATTAAGATAGTGACTTGCAATACAAGTCAAGCATTTTTAAAAAATAAACTTGCAAAAAATAGGCAACTAAAATTGCCTATTTGTATGAATCGGCATATCAGTGCAAAATTTAGACATTAAATCTAAAGTGCATCACATCGCCATCTTGCACGATGTAGGTTTTACCTTCGAGGCGAGATTTACCTGCCGCTGCCGCGCCTTTTTCACCGTTGTATTCAATAAAATCATCAAACGCAATCACTTCGGCACGGATAAAACCACGCTCAAAGTCGGTATGAATCACGCCTGCCGCTTCTGGTGCCGTGGCACCGACTTTGACCGTCCAAGCGCGTACTTCTTTGACCCCTGCGGTAAAATACGTTTGCATATTAAGCAGCTCGTAGCCTGCGCGAATCACCCGATCAAGCCCTGCTTCAGTCATACCCATACTTTCTAAAAACTCTTGTTTTTCATCGTCATCCAGCTGGGCGATTTCTGATTCGATTTGGTTGCATAGCGCGACGACCAACGCATCATCTTTTGCTGCAAATTCCCGTACTTGGTCAAGATAAGGATTGTTGTCAAAGCCATCCTCGCTCACGTTGGCAATATACATGGTCGGTTTTAGGGTGATTAAACCATAGCTGCGGATGAGTTTTTTCTCATTCTCGTCCAGATTTGCCATGCGCGCCGGCTTACCATCGGCTAAAAATGGCTCAATTTTGTTAAACACATCCAGCATGGCTTTGGCGTCTTTATCACCGCCTTTGGCTTTTTTACCGACATTGATAATCGCACGGCTGACTGCTTCAAGGTCAGCTAGAGCAAGTTCGGTATTGATGGTTTCGATATCGGATAATGGGTTGACGCGTCCATCGACGTGAATCACGTTGTCATCATCAAAGCAGCGCACCACATGGGCAATCGCATCGGTTTCACGGATATTGGCTAAGAACTGGTTACCCATGCCTTCGCCTTTGGAAGCGCCTGCCACTAGACCTGCGATATCCACAAACTCCATTGAGGTGGGCACAACGCGCTCAGGTTTGACGATATCGGCAAGTTGCTTGAGACGTGGGTCGGGTACGGGTACAATCCCAGTATTGGGATCTTTGGTACAAAACGGGAAGTTTTCTGCCGCAATCCCAGCTTTGGTCAATGCGTTAAACAGGGTTGATTTACCAACATTTGGCAGTCCGACGATACCACAATTAAAGCCCATACAATGCTCACTAAATAAAGGGTTAGTTAAATTTGTTGCATTATAACAACTTAGTCATCAGAATTCGACAGGCGATTGACGCATCAAAAAATTGAACCATCAAAAATTTAACCCATCAAAAATTTGTAGCATGATATAAACTACAAAAATTCAAATTGAGCGATTGGGCAGATTGTTGTCATGAAATTGTCATAATGGAGCGTCAAGCTATGCTATAATTATCAGTTTAATAGTGATTTGTGTCTGATGACGGTGAAGGTTATCGTGTACTGCGCAACATTGATAATTATTTCATTTTTATAGGAATGTTTTGAGTGACGGTCTCTGCTTTTTTATCGCATCAGCCTAGAAAACGTTTTGGGCAAAATTTCTTACATGATCAGGTGATTATTGGGAGAATTATTGACAGTATTCATGCAGGTCGCGATGATTTGATGGTTGAAATTGGTCCAGGCATGGGCGCGATTACTGAGCCGCTACTCAAGGAAGTCAATCGCTTGACCGTTGTCGAGCTTGATACCGATTTGGCAGACAGCCTGCGCATTCGCATTGGCGCCAATAGCAATGAGGGCTTAACCATTGTCAAAGCCAATGCCATGGAAGTGGATTACCGTGCGTTGTTCCAGCAAATCATTGGCGATAACCCTAATGCTACCACCGAAAAAAAAATGCGCATTGTCGGTAACTTGCCATACAATATTTCTACGCCGTTATTGTTTCATTTATTAAGTTTTGCCGATGTCATTGAAGACATGCATTTTATGCTACAAAAAGAAGTGGTGGATCGCATCACCGCAGATGTAGATAGCCGAGAATATGGTCGTTTATCCATCATGATGCAGTATTATTGTGAAACTGATTATTTACTGACGGTGCCAAATGGGGCATTCAACCCCCCACCCAAAGTGACGAGTGCGGTATTTCGACTCAGACCTTATCAACAAAAACCGATTGTGGCTGACGATGAAAAGCTGTTTGCCCTTGTGGTGCGTGAGGCATTTAATCATCGCCGTAAAACACTGCGCGCGATTTTTAAAAAGTCGCCGATTTTGCCTGCGGTCACAGAACCCCAGCTTGTGGCATGGGGACTTAATCCACTGGCGCGTCCCGAAACGTTATCAGTACAAGATTTTGTGACCTTGTCTAATGGCATCGCGGCTAATGGTATAGCGGCAAACAGCATCGCGGCAAATGGTTAATTTTTTTGTAGCTGTTTAAAATTTTACTTTGAAGATATATGAGGTGTTATGGGTTTTCGACATCAATTTGTCATTGGCGATATTCAAGGCTGTTATGCCGATTTGCAGGCACTGCTCAAGCAGATTGGGTTTGATGAAAAGCAAGATAAATTATGGTTTGTCGGCGATATCGTGGCACGCGGTGAAGACTCGCTGAGCGCGCTGCGTCTGGTAAAACGTCTTTGCCAAGCCGGGGCTGCCGAAATGGTGTTGGGCAATCATGATATTAACTTAATCGCCGTATGGCGTGGTGTCATAAAGATCAAAAAAAAGGATAGAACCCAAGCGATTTTTGACGCCCCAGATTGTGATGAATTACTCAACTGGCTTCGTCGCCAGCCGCTGCTTGTCTATCCCAATGATAAAACCGTGATGGTGCATGCAGGCATCCCGCCAAACTGGAGTATCACCCAAGCAGCCATGCATGCATCAGAATTGCAAACTCAATTACAAAGTAGCTTATGGCAACTCGATAGACTGCTGCCAAACCTGTATAGCGATACCGCTGTTCCTTGGTCAAATATGCTGACAGGCTATGCACGTATGCGGGCGATTTGCAATTATTTTACCCGTATGCGCCTGTGCCAAATGGACGGCACGCTAGAGTTTAGTTTTAAATCCAGTCTGGATGATAAAATGCCAGAGGGGTTTCGTCCGTGGTTTGAATGGCAAGTGCCGCGCGAACG